>JAICUO010000273.1 GCA_025935815.1 Streptosporangiaceae bacterium | reverse complement strand
GGATGAGCTCCGTCTCCCGGCCGACGAAATCGGTAATCATGGACATCCCCGTCGCCTCGCTGCACCGTACGCGCGGATGTATGTCATCTTCCTCACCCCTGCGGGCGCTGACTTGCGGCGCCCCGCGTGACAAGGCATACCACACCGCGTGCCCAGTTGCCGGCAATCAGCACTGATCTACGCATCGATTAGGTATTCCGGGGCGAGCGTCGCAGACTGGCCGTCCCGGGACGCAGCGCCGGCATAGGTACCCCTCGGCCTAGCCCGGGACTGGCGAGTAGGTATAAAAGGTCGGAGTACCAGTTCTCCAGCGGAGAGGCAAGACCATGCGGAACGCGGCGCTGCTCGGTGCCAGGTTGCTGCTCGGCGGCTACATGGGGATCCACGCGTCCCAGAAGCTGTTCGGCAAGTTCCACGGGCCGGGCCTGGACGGGATCGGCGCGGTCTTCGAGAAGAACGGCCTCGCGCCGGGACGCCAGATGGCGATGGCCGCCGCGGCCACCGAGATCGCCGGCGGCGTGTTGACGATCACCGGCGTCGCGGACCCGGCCGGGCCGCTCGCGGTCGCCGGGGCGATGACCGTCGCGGCGGCGCACAACCGCGAGGGCGGCCTGATGGCCGTCCGCGGCGGCGTCGAGCTCCCGGTCGCCTACGCGACGCTGGCGCTGACGCTGGCCGCCACCGGGCCGGGCAAGTACAAGATCGGCCCGTCGCTGCCCGGCAAGCTGGCGGCCCTGGGCGCCCTCGGCGGCGCGATCGCGGCGGGCGCGCTCATCGCGAAGATGGTCACCTCCGCCAAGCCGGCCCCGGCCCCGGCCGCGGAGCCGGCGGATGCCTGACGGCACCCCCTTGCCTTCGCCAGCACAGCCTTCGCCAGCACAGCCCTCAGCAACGCGGTCCTCAGCGACGCGGTCGCCGCACGCGGATGACCTGCCGCGGCAGTCGGGGCCGCCGGCGGACCCGTGGTCGATCGCCACGCTCGACCTGGACGCCTACCTGTCCCGGGCCGGCCTGGCGGACCCGGCGCGCTTGCCGGGGGGCACGGGGGGTCGCCCACCCGGGAGACATTTGCCGGGGGGTACGGGGGGTCGCCCCCCCGGGAGACAGCTGCGGCCGGACGGCGACTCGCTCGCCGCGCTGCACGCGGCGCACCTGGCGGCGTTCCCGTTCGAGAACCTGGACATCATGCTCGGCCGGGGTGTCCGCGCCGACCTCGCCTCGATCCAGGCCAAGCTGGTCGGCGGCGGGCGCGGCGGCTACTGCTTCGAGCACGGGCAACTGCTCGGCGCGGCGCTGGAGCGCCTCGGCTTCGGAGTCGAGCGGATGCTCGCCCGCGTCTGGCGGCCCGACATGGTCGGCCCCCGCACCCACCTGGCGCTGCGGGTCACCGCCGGGGGCCAGCGCTGGCTGGTCGACGCCGGCTTCGGCGCCTCCCCGGCCGGGCCGGTCCCGCTGGACGCCAGCGGCCCGCAGGAGATCGGCGACTGGACCTACGACATCGCCCCCGGCGACGACCCCGGCACCTGGCGGCTACGCGAGCTGCAAGCGGGCAACTGGGTGCCGCTGTACACGGTCGAGGAGGCCCGGGTGCACCCGATCGACGTCGCGATGTCGAATCACTTCACCTCCACGTACCCGGACTCGTGGTTCACCCACGTCCGGATCGTGGCGCGCCGCGACCCGGACGCGATCCGCTCCCTGCTCGGCCGCACCTATACGATCACCCGCCCCGGCCACGTCAAGGAGCGCCGCGACCTCACCGACCAGGAGTGGGCCACGGTCGTGGCCGACGACTTCGGCCTGGCATTCAGCGCGGAAGAGCACCAGCGCCTGGCCACCACCGCCGACGGCATCTGACCTAGGCTTCGGCGGCGGCGTCGAGCTCCGGCTCGCCCTCATCCTCGCCCTCGGCACCGGTGGCTACCTCGCCGGCGACGCTGGCGGGGACGCTCTGGCGGGCGAACCCGGGGATCAGCCGGGCGACCAGGAACGCGCCCGCGATGCAGGCCAGGCCCCCGGACACGACCGATGTCACGTTGCCGAACGCGGTGGCCACGGCCCCGGCCTCCAGGTCGCCGATACGCGGCCCGCCGGTGACCACGGCCATCTGCACGCCCATCAGCCGCCCGCGCATCGCGTCGGGCCCGGCGAACTGGATGATCGTGTTGCGGAACACCGCCGATATCACGTCCGCCCATCCCGCGATCGCCAGGAACAGCAATCCCAGCGGCAGCCACCGCACCAGCCCGAATCCGGTGATCGCCGCCCCCCACACGATGACCGACGCGATCACCGCCAGGCCTTGCCGCCGCACCCGCCCGACCCAGCCGGTGGTGACGGCCCCGATGAGCGCCCCGGCGCCCGGTGCCGCGTACAGCAGGCCGACGGTCGTCGCGCCGCCGCCGAAATGGGTCGCCGCCAGCGCCGGGAACAGCGCCCGGGGCAGGCCGAACACCATCGCGTTGACGTCGATCAGGTACGCCCCCAGCACCGGCGGGGTCCGCCAGGCGAACTTCAGCCCCTCGCCGACCGACCGCCACCCGGGTCGCGCCGCCGTGCCTTCCGGCGGGTACGCGGACAGCAGGAACACCGCCGCCACCGACCCGAGGAACGACGCCACGTTCAGCCAGTAGACGAACCGCAGGCCCGCCCCGGCCAGCAGCAGCCCCGCGACGGCGGGCCCGACGATCGCCCCGGTCTGGAACAGCGACTGGAACAAGGCGTTCGACGCCGGGATCAGCCGCAGGCCGATCATCTTGGGCACCATCGCGTTGCGCGCGGAGCTGTCGACCCCGCTCAGCGCGGCCAGCACCGACGGGAACACGAACAGCGGCCATAGCGCCGATCCCAGGTCGGCGTTGATCGCCAGCCCGGCGGCCATCAGCGCGCCCAGCGTCTCGACGACCATCAGCAGCTTGCGCCGGTCGACCGAGTCCACCAGCGACCCGCCCCACAGCGACCCGAAGATCAGCGGGAACAGCTGCGCCAGCGAGACCAGCCCGACATCCAGCGACGAGTGCGTGATCGAGTACACCTGGTACGGGACGGCCACCGCGGTCAGCTGGGTACCCAGCGTGGAAACCAGTTGCCCCGCCATGAGCGCGCGGAAGTCGCGCGACATCCGCAAGGGCGTGAGGTCCATCAGGATCCGGCTGGCGGGCCGACGGGGGAGGCCCATCAGCGAGCCGTGCCATGAATCACCTGGTCAAGTCTACCGGATATTTAGCAAAGCGAAAGATTTGTCATGCGTAACGAACCCTGGCGCCCTCGTGCTTTCGACCCCCGGCGCCGCTAGGACGGCGAGGGCCCCAGGCGGGCTGGTCGCGAGCTCACGGGGGACGGCTCCTTCAGCTCGACGAAGATCGAGTGGGTCGGGGTCGTCCCGACGTTGCGGCCCGCGTGCTCCTGCGCGTCGAGCCAGCGGACCTGGCCCGCTGGCATCCGCACCGGCACCTCGTCGCCATCGGCGGCGATGACGCGGGAGAACGAGGACAGCGTCACCATGACGCTGTCCGGGTGGCCGTGGACGTGGGTGGCGTCCCCGGGGTCGTCGCGGTACTCCAGGACCCGGACCCGCGCGTTCTCGAAGACCACGCGGTACAGGCCCGGGTCGGTGGTGACGGGATCCTGGCTGGCTGAATCGTTCATGGGACTACAGTACCATCATGGTATGGCAATTCCATATGAGTCGACGGGCCGGACCCGGCAAAAGCAGCGGACCCGCGACGCGCTGCTGGCGGCGGCGCAGGCGCTGCTGGCGGCGGGCGAGACGCCGACCGTCGAGCAGGCGGCGGACGCCGCCGGCATCTCCCGGACCACGGCCTACCGGTACTTCGCCAGCCAGCGGTCACTGCTGCTAGCCGCCATCCCGGTCATCGACCGGGACACCCTGCTGGGCCCCGGCGCCCCCGCCGACGTCGCCGCGCGCCTCGACCTGGTAATCGCCGGCCAGACCGAGATCCTGCGCGACTGGGAACCCCAGCTGCGCGCTGCCCTGCGCCTGTCCCTGGACCCGGTGTCCCTGGATACCGCGCCGCCCGCCGGGTCCCCGCTGCGCGCGGGCCGCGCGATCGGCTGGATAGCCGACGCGCTCGGCCCGCTGGCCCAGTCCCATCCGCGCGTGGACCGCCGGCGGCTGGCCATCGCCATCCGGGCGACCTGCGGCATCGAGTCCCTGGTGTGGCTGACGGACGTGGCCGGCCTGTCCCGCGACGACGCGGCGGCCCTCATGCGCTCCTCCGCGCAGGCCCTGCTGGCCGCCGCCCTGGCCGCCGACGCGAGCTAGAAGCCCGGGAACACCTCACGGATGAGGTCCAGGTCGGCGGCGCCGCTGGCGGTGACGCTCGCCGGGATGTACGGCGGCTTGAGGCGGCCGTAGACCAGCCGGACCCACGCCTCGGCGGGCAGGGTGAGGGTGCCGTCGGCCTGCTCCGGGACTCCCGGGCTGATCGCGATCGGCTCGGCCAGGTGCAGCTGGAAGTCCAGCGCGGGGTCGGTCGTGGTGACCGCGATGACCGCCGTCTTGCCGCCCAGCGGCCCGGGCTTGCCGAGGAAGCCGGCCAGCCCGCCGACCCGGCCCGCGAGGATGGCCGACGCCTGCGGCGCGACGGTCGCGGCGGGATCGAAGGCGACGCGGGCGTCCCAGGAGTGCAGCGCGAGCTCGTTGAGCCGGAACCCGGCCGCAGTCGCCACGTCCACCGGCGCCGGCAAGAAGCCCAGGTCGACGCGCAGGCTCTGGCGGGTCTCCTCGCTCAGCGACTCATACGACTGCGTCAGCGCCTCGTTGGCGCGCAGGAACCAGTCGGCGCGCTCCCGGGGGGTGGCCCCGTCGTAGCGGGCCCAGACGGGACGGTTGAAGTCCATGCCCGGGTTCGGCTTGCCCTCCAGCGACACCTGGAGGGTGTTCTGCGCGATCTCCGCGCCGCTGCCCAGGTGGCTGAGCACCTGCGAGACATCCCAGTCGGCGGCACCGCTCGGGCGGGCCAGGTCATCGTCGCCAAACCCGGAAACCAGGGTGGCCAGCTCATCGAAGCCGCTCCGCAAGGCGGCGATGGTCGCGTCAGCATCGCTCATGGGGGTGAGCCTATCGGGGGTTGCCAGGGGCCGTCCTCGCGGCTGGCAACAGCCGCGGGGACGCGGGATCGTCCCCGGAGGACAACCGCGCCGCGCGCCTGGCAAACGGCGTGGTCCCCGTCCCGGGCACGGATGGCACGGGACGGGGACCACGGTCTCGTTGGGGATAAGAGGGGGGTTACCCGAGCCGGAACCTCCAGATGCCCCGGCCGTGGGTCGCGGCGTAGACGAAGCCGTCCGGCCCGGACGTCAGGTCATCGACGACCACGGTGGGCAGCCCGTGACCGAGCTTGGCCCAGCGGGTGTGGCTGCCGCCGAACTCGAACGCCGTGAAGATGCCCGCGTCGGTGGCCAGCGCCAGCTGGCCGTGCGCGAGCACCAGCGCGTCGGAGGCGATGTCGGGCAGGTTCCCGGAGATGTCGGTCCACGACGCGCCGCCGTTCCACGTCTCGAAGACGTGGCCGACGCCGCCGCCGGGGATCCACCGCCGGGAGTAGCCGTTGAATATCGCGTAGGCGTGCGCCGCGTTCCGCGGGTCAACGGTGAGGCCGGAGACGAACCGGTTCGGCAGGCTGCTCATGTCGAGCTGGTGCCAGGTGCCGCCGAAGTTGGTGGCGATGCCGCGGCTGAACGCCGGGCCGGGGTTGCCGCCGCCGCCCGTCCACGCCGCGTAGATAACCGAGGCGTTGTTGGCCGAGGCCAGCGCGGTCACGGCATGGTCGGTGCCGGGGCCGGTGTCGAAGACCGGGGTCCAGTCGCAGGCGGTCGCCGTGCAGGAGGTGCCCCAGCCGGCCTTGGACACCCAGACGAACTCCCCGCCCATCAGCCAGGTCGTCGCGACCTGCGGGTCCTGGATCATCGGGGTGACGAACCGGGCGTTCGGGTCGCAGTCCGCGCGCAATGGCTCCCCGCTGACCGTCGCCTGGCCGGCGCAGGTCGGGCTGACGAAGGAGTTGAAGGTGTGCCCGCCGTCTTGGGTGGCGTAGGCGGCGCCGTCGACGTACTCGCCGACCCAGTTGTTGGCGTTCTTCGGGTCGACGATCACGTAGAAGCCGTCACCGCCGGCCGGCTCGACCGACTGGCTGGCCGTGGAGGAGTTGACCAGGGTGCCGTTGTCTTGCAGGCCGCCGATGGCCGCGGTGGAGCCGTCGGGCAGCTTCCCGCCACGGGCGTCGTAGAACTGCAGGTTGTGCAGCGTGGCGTTGGTGTCGGTCCAGTCGCCGTACTGCTGGGTGTCGCTCAGCGGGCGGTAGTAGACGCCGCCGTCGTTGCCGATGACGACCTTGCCGGCCGTGATCATCAGCGCGTGCTGGTCCGGGTGCGTGGTCTTCGGGCAGGTGCCGGTGGCCTCGCAGGCCAGCGGGTAGTTCCAGTACGGGCTGGCGGTGACCCAGCTGGCGCCGGCATTCGTGGACTCGAAGACCTCTTCCAGCGAGAGGTACACGTGGCTGGGGTTGGCCGGGTCGACGATCAGGGCCTGGTTGTACCACGCCTGCACGCCGACGCGGGTGCCCGAGCCGGGCAGCGCCGAGCCGGACGCCCCCAGGCTGGCCGAGTTGCCGATCAGCGTCCACGGGCCGGCGATGCTGGCGGCGTGGCCGCCGGTCCCGGTCGCTGAGAAGACGCCGAGCAGGGTAGAGGCGGCGCTGGTCGCGTCCTCGACGATCGCGTACAGCTTGCTGCCGTCAGCGGAGTAGGCCCACGTGGTGCGGCCGATGCGCGCCGGGTCGAGGTCGCCGGTGACGGTGACCTTGGTGAACGTGCGCCCGCCGTCAGTGGAGGAGTAGAAGCCGTTGTTCTGGGTGTTCGTCGGGCCACGCCAGCCGATCGCCGCGACGACGTTGCGGCCATGGCTGCCCGGCACGATGGCGACGTCGGAAATCTGCTGGTCCATCGGCGGGAAGTCGGTCACCCCGGCCGGGTCCAGCACCTCGGTCCACGCGCGCGTGAACGGGCTGTAGCGGAACAGGCCGTTGTTGGTGGCCGCGAAGGCGTCCCCGAACTGGTCGAACGCCACCCGGAAGATGGTGCGCGGCGCGATCGGGCTGTTCTTGCCGCCGACGAGCTGCCAGGACCGGCCGTCGTCGTACGTCGCGTACACGCCGGTGCCCTGGTAGGAGTCCTGCGAGGAGTTCGCCTCGCCGGTGCCGACCCACAGCGACCCGTCGACCGGGTTGACGGCCATCGAGCCGATCGACATCGTCGACTGGTTGTCGAAGACCGGGGTCCAGTGGCCGCCGCGGTCGAAGGAGCGCCAGACGCCGCCGTCGGCCCCGCCGGCGAACCAGGCGTCGCGGGTCGCGGCCAGCGCGGTGACCCGGCCGCCGACGAGATCGAAGCCCGCGCCGATGTTGGACCAGAACGGGTCGGTGAACCCGGCCGGCTCGGCCTGGTACGGGTTGCTGGTGAACTCCTGCCACCGGCCGGGGGTGGACGGAAGCGCCGCCGCCTGGGCGACCGCGCTGCCGAGGGCGTCGCCGGTTATGTACCCGGCCGGCGCGGAGCGCGCCGCGTTGTACTGGTCGAACTGGTCGGCAAGGTCACCGTCATCGGCCGAGTGGTCATTCACGGGTGAAGAGCCATCGCCGGAAATCGAGGCGTTGGCCCGTGCCGCCCTGACATCCTTAGCGGTGCCGTGGAAGGCGTTGCTCAAATAGGCGTTACGGGCAGCCTGCCTGGCCGCGGCCCCCTTCAGGGGGTGCGTGCCGAGGGTACTGGCGTCGCTAGGCGTCACCGCCAGCCCCCAGGTAGCGAGCGAAACGGTAATGCCGGCCGCGAGTGACCCGATCAGGGCCGTGCGCAACCGGCGTTTGGGGAAGTGCATCCCGACTCCATTCGATGCCTGTCGATGCGTTAGTTCCGCGTAGTTCCGCCTGCGCCACTCCCTGCGACCCCTGGCTCAGTGCGGACGGAACCTTTCAAATGTTCTCGCGCCGGCCCCGAAAGGTCGAGATCAATGGTGGAAAGTTTTAACAAAAACATCAGCTCCCGGTCAGGGTGGGCACAGGGGTTGCGGGTACACGCCGCCTCGGCCGAACTTGTGGCCAGGCCCAGACCGCGCGGTGAGCCCTTTCCGCGGGCGGCGGCGGGTGGGAACCTGGCAGCGATCCATTTCGGGTACAAAGGAGTCCCCTGACATGCCGCAGGCTGAGACCGCACTGGTGGAGACGGCGCTAGGCCCCGTCGAGGTGCCCGCGCTGGGACCGACGCTGATGCACGAGCACATCTTCGTGCTGACCGCTGACGTCCAGGCGAACTACCCCGGGGAGTGGGGGTCGGAGGAGGAGCGGATCGCCGACGCGGCCAGGAGGCTGCAGGAACTGAGCCGGGCCGGGATCAAGACGATCGTGGACGTCACCGTGATCGGGCAGGGACGCGACATCGCGCGGATCAACAAGATCGCCACCCAGGTGCCAGAGCTGAACATCGTGGTCGCCACGGGCTGCTACACCTTCGACGAGGTGCCGATGTTCTTCTGGCGGCGCACGGCGTCGGACGAGGCGATGGCGGGCCGGCCGGCGAAGGACCCGATGGCCGACTACTTCATCGGCGACATCACCGAGGGCATCGCCGGGACCGGCGTCAAGGCGGGCATGCTGAAGTGCGCGGTGGACGCCAAGGGGCTCACCGAGGGCGTCGAGCGGGTGCTCCGCAACGTCGCCCGGGCGCACGTCGCGACCGGCGGCACGCCCATCACCATCCACACGCACGCCGCCGCCAAGCACGGCCCGGCGATCCTGGACGTGCTGCGCGCTGAGGACGTGGACTTGTCCCGCGTCGTCCTCGGGCACAGCGGCGACGCCGTCCGCGACCCGGACTACCTGGAGCAGATGGCGGCCTCCGGGCTCACCCTGGGGATGGACCGCTTCGGCATCGACCATTTCGCGTCGTTCCAGGACCGCGCGGACCTCGTTGTCGAGCTGTGCCGCCGCGGCCTGGCCGGCAGCATGGTCTTGGCCCACGACACCTGCTGCTACATCGACTGGTTCGCCCCCGGCACGCTGGCCCCGCTCAAGAACTGGCACTACCTGCACGTGAGCCAGGACGTGCTGCCGTACCTGCGCGAGCACGGGGTGAGCGACGCCGACATCGACGCGATGCTCGTGGGCAACCCCGCGCGCGTCTTGTCCGGATTGCCGCGACGCTTGGCGAACGCAGAAGATTAGGTTGTTGACTTCTGTGCTCCGACGGCGTTGATTCTGGGCATGGGACACGATGCTCGGCGAGATAATGCTTCGGAAAATGGTGCTTCTGTAAAGCGAGCCGGACGATCCCGGCGCGCGTTCCTGTCCGCCTCGGCCATCGCCGCGGCGGGCATTCCCCTTATCGGCGGCGCCGGATCGGCGGCGGCGGCCGCCACCACCTTGGCGCGGTCTGAGCCGGATCCCGGCCTGCGCGAGATGCTGCGCCACGCCGATCCTCGTCGCGTGCGGGCCACCATCGAAAAGCTGGTCAGCTTCGGCACCCGGCACACCCTGTCCAGCCAGACGGACCCGGCGCGCGGCATCGGCGCGGCCACCGCCTGGGTGTTCGAGCAGATGCAAGGCTTCGCGGCCGCGTCGGGCGGCAGGATGACAGTGCAGCAGCAGTCATTCATCCAGCCGGTCTCCAGCCGGGTCCCGGTGCCGACGAAGATCACGAACGTGATCGCGACCCTCCAGGGCACCGCGTCGCCGGCCCGCTACTACGTGATGACCGGCCACCTGGACTCGCGGGTGACCGACGTCATGGACTTCACCAGCGACGCGCCCGGCGCCGACGACGACGGCTCCGGCGTCGCCGCGGTGATGGAGCTGGCCCGGCTGTTCGCCACCCGGGGCCCGTTCCCCGGGACCATCGTGCTCGCCGTCGTGGCAGGGGAGGAGCAGGGCCTGTACGGCTCGGCGTTCATGGCCGCGCAGATGAAGGCGGCCGGCAACGACGTCCAGGGCATGTTTGCTAACGACATCGTCGGCGCCTCGCAAGCTTGGGATGGCACTAAGCCGGACCCGCACACGCTGCGGCTGTTCGTCGAGGGCATCCCGACCGCTGCCACCGCCAACCAGATCGCGCTCATGCAGTCGGTCGGCGGCGAGAACGACGGGGTAACGCACCAGCTCGCCCGCTTCGTCACCCACGCGGCGCCGTTCGAGCTTACCGGCATGAACCTGCGGGTCATCTGGCGACGCGACCGCTACCTGCGCGGC
>JAICUO010000446.1 GCA_025935815.1 Streptosporangiaceae bacterium | reverse complement strand
TCCGGGCTGTCGCGCAAGGCACTGCGCGTGTACGACGAGCTCGGGCTGCTGGCGCCCGTGCGGGTGGACCCGTACTCGGGATACCGGTTCTACGCGCCCGCGCAGCTGGAGCAGGCCCGGCTGGTGGCCTGGCTGCGCCGGCTCGGCATGCCGCTCGCGGCGATCCGGTCGGTCCTGGCCAAGCCCCCGGCCGCCGCCGCGGAAGAGGTCAGCGCCTACCTGGTGCGGGTCGAGGCGCAGGCCGCCGCCCAGCGCAAGCTCGGCTCCTTCCTCATCGGGTATCTGTCTGGAAGGAACACCGACATGGCAGGCAGTAATGACGCGGCGCTGACGATCAGGTACGCGGTCCGGTCCGACATCGGCCTGGTCCGCGAGGACAACGAGGACTCCGCGTACGCGGGCGGGCGCCTGCTCGCGGTGGCCGACGGCATGGGCGGTCACGCGCACGGCGAGATCGCCAGCGCGGCGGTCATCGAGGCGCTACGGCCCCTGGACGTCACCGTGCCGTCTGAGGAACTGCTCAACGCGCTCGACCACGCGTTCCGCCGCGCCGACGGCACGTTGCGCGACATGGTGACGGCTGACCCTTCGCTGGCGGGCATGGGCACCACGCTGACCGCCTTGCTGTGGTCCGGCTCTGAGATCGGCCTGGTCCACATCGGCGACACGCGCGCCTACCTGGTCAGGGGCGGCGAGGTCTTCCAGATCACCCGCGACCACACGTTCGTGCAGTCCCTGCTTGATGAGGGCAAGATCACGCCGGAGGAAGTGGCCTCTCATCCCAAGCGCATGCTGCTGCTGCGGGCGCTCGACGGGCAGCACGACCACGCGCCTGACCTGGAGTTGCGGCAGGCGCAGGCCGGGGACCGGTACCTGCTGAGCTCCGACGGCCTGCACGCGACCGTTCCCGCCGGCGAGATCACCCGGGTGCTGCTCACCATCGCCGACCCCGACCAGGCCGCCGCCGGGCTCATCCAGCTCGCCATCGCCGGCGGTGGCCCGGACAACGTCACGTGCATCGTCGCGGACGTCGTCTCCAGCGAGTAGGGTCGGAACCCGCGCCGGAGGCGGATAACGTCAATACGTGACATCGAGGCTGTTCGCGATCAGTGACCTGCATGTGGGGCATCCCCAGAACCGGGAGTTGGTCGCGGGCACCCCGGCCGGCGGGGATGGGGACTGGCTGCTGGTGGCCGGGGACGTCGGGGAGAACTTCGCGGACATCGAGTGGGCGCTGACCGTTCTCGCCGGGCGCTATGAGCGCGTCATCTGGGTCCCCGGCAATCACGAGCTATGGAGCCGCCGCGCCGACCCAGTGGCCGCACGGGGCGTGCAACGGTATGAGCTGCTGGTCCAGATGTGCCAGGGGCTGGGGGTCATCACGCCCGAGGACCGCTATCCGGTCTGGGCGTCACCCGAAGGGCCGGTGGCCATCGCGCCGCTGTTCGTCGGCTATGACTACTCATTCCGCCCCGATGGCGCGTTCACCAAGGACGACGGCCTGGCGATCGCCCTCGCGTCCGGCATCGTGTGCAGCGACGAGTACCACCTGCACCCCGACCCCTACCCGAGCCGGGAGGCGTGGTGCTGGGCCCGGGTCGCGGCGACCGAGCAGCGGCTGGCCGCCGAGCTCGATCCCGCGCTCCCGGTCGTCTTGGTCAACCACTATCCGCTGGTCCGCGAGCCGACCCGGATCATGCGCTACCCCCAGTTCGCGCAATGGTGCGGCACCGACCGCACCGCCGACTGGCACACCCGGTTCCACGCCGCCGCCGTCGTTTACGGGCACCTGCACATCCCGAGGGTGACCTGGCACGACGGCGTCCGCTTCGAGGAAGTCTCGGTCGGCTACCCCCGCGAGTGGCAAGGCCGCGCCGAAAAGTTCGGCCTCACCCGCCCCCCCGGCCTGCCCTGGCAGGTAATCCCCGCCCCGGACCACGTCCCCGCCCCGCCCGGCGTCCCGCCCGGCCTTCGACTTTGACCCGGCGCCGTTATCGCGCCCGCGCCGGTGGCCGTCCGCGGCTGCGGTAACGCGAGCGCATGGCAACGGCGTTTTAAAGACGTGACGGGTCGGCATCCACCCCCCTGATTGCCACCCGTCACCCGCGTGCTGCGCGCCGCCACCACCCCATCTGGGCGACGCGAGGCACGCGCCGCCGGGGCGGGCGTTTACCCGGACGCCCGCCCCGGCCCTCACGTGCCGCGCAACCAGGCCAGGACCGCGAGGACCCGGCGGTTGTCGTCGGGCGAGCCGGGGATCTCCAGCTTGGCGAATATCCGGGTCATGTGCGCCTCGACCGCCTTGGTGGAGGTCCACATCGTGGTCGCGATGCCCGCGTTGGAGCGTCCCTCGGCCATGTGCCGAAGGACGGCCTGCTCGGTGGGGGTGAGGTCATCCAGCTTGTTCAGGTGCCGCTGGTGGTTGAGCAGGCGCCCGATGAGCTGATCATCGACCACGGACTCGCCCTGGCAGACCCGTTGCAGCGCGTCGCGCAGTGCCTCCGCGTTGGCGACCCGGTCCTTCAGCAGGTAGCCCCGGTGGGCGGTCCCGGAGGTGAACAGCCGGGTGGCGTAGGACAGCTCGGCGTACTGGGAGAGCATGAGAATGCCGGTGTCGGGGTGGCTGGCGGCGAGCTTCTCGGCCGTCCGCAGCCCGTCGTCGGTGAAGTTGGGCGGCATCCTGACGTCGATGATCGCCGCGTCGATCGGCTGCCGCGCCATCTGGGCGAGCAGCTCATCCCCGGTGCCCGCGGTGATCATGACCTGCACGTCGAGGCGGCCGAGCTGCATTGTCAGCCCGTCGCGGAACAGCGCGGAATCCTCCGCGATGCCTATGCGCACGGTATTCGCGCCCATATCCGGGTGCCGTGACCGGGCGCGCTGTCCACACTGGCCTCGCCGTCGATCGCGCGGACCCGGTCGATGATCCCGCTGATGCCGGTCCCGGCGTCGGCGCGCGCCCCGCCCTGCCCGTCATCGGTGACCGCGATGCTCAGCCAGCCGCCCGCGGCCTTGCCGGTGATCGTGATCCGGCGTGCCCGCGCGTGCTTGACGGCGTTGCTGACCGCCTCGGCGATCACGTAGTAGGCGGTCAGCTCCGCTCCCTCGCTGAACCGGCCCGCTGGCAGCCTGACGTCGATGGGGAAGGGGTACTGCTCGGCCATGCTCCGGATCGCCTGCTCCAGGCCGACCTGGTGCAGCACCCCCGGGTGAATCCCGTGCGCGAGGTCGCGGAGTCCCTCGATGACCTGGGCCAGTTCGGTGCCCGCGCGGCTGAGGATGGCGCGCACCGGCTCTTCGGTCGTGTCGGACTCGGCCGCCCCGAGCATGATCGAGATCGCCACCAGCCGCTGCTGGGTACCGTCGTGCAAGTCACGCTCAAGCCGCCGGCGCTCAGTCGTCTCGGCCTGGATGATCCGCAGGCGTGACTGGTGCACCTCCCGCAGTTGATCGGTGAGCGCCGCCTCCAGCTGGGCGTTCTCCAGCGCGAACGCGGTCGCCGCGACCGCCGCCCGGACCAGGTCGTCATCCATCGACAGCGAGGGATCGGCCACGATGACGGCTAGCTGGTCCCCGGCGGTCGTGGTGACCGGCAGGCCCGCGACAGGCGGCCCGCCCGACCACGGTGCTTCGACGACTTCCAGGTCCGGGTCCTCCAGGATGTCGCGCAGCGCGCTGGTGATTGACGATGCCCGCGCCGGGCCCCGCAAGTGCAAGATGAGGTCCGCCACCCGGGTCCGCGCGAACCGGCGTTGCAGGACGGAGACGACGAAGGCGGCCGGCACGCCGATCTGCAGGTACGCCTCCACCGTGAAGATGACGGTCATGGCATGCGGGCCCGCCGACAGGGCCGTCGCGACAAGTTCCACGGCGGTGGCCGCGCAGGTGACAGACGCCGCCATGGCGACCGGCTTGGCCAGCCTGCGGGAGATTCCGCGCGACCGCCGCCACCGGACCAGCCATAGCAGCATGTAGGCCACCGAGAAGCCGACTCCGACCAGGTCAAAGGTAAGCGAGAACACCTGGAACGCGGTCTGGTTCGGCATCAGGGATGGCCACCACGCGCCGGCCGAGAAGCCCCACGCCTGCGGCCGCGACGCCGCGATGGCGGCAAGGTCGGCCGCGAGGAGGATGCCGAGCACCGTCCCGAAGAACCGACGGCCCGCGCGCTTCTCGTTGGGCGAGTGCGGGTACGTGTACATGGCCCAGGCCGCGAGCATGATCCCCGCCACGCTCGACGGCACCGAGATCAGCGGCAGCGGGCCCACCTGCCAGTTATTCAGCCAGCCGGCCGTCAGCAGCGCGCTGGCGCCGATCAGCGTTCCCGCCGACCCCTGCTGCGACGGCTCGTCGAGCAGCAAGATGCCCGCCGACAGCAGCGCCATCGACAAGATCACGCTGGCCAGCGCGAGCAGCGGCCGGTCGCGCCACATCGGCCAGAACGCCAAGATGATGAGCGCCGCCGCGGGCGGGCAGATGACGCCGTACAGCACCTGGAGCCTGGGCCGCGCGCGCACGACGCTCACCGTCGGCCGCCGCGCGGCCGACCCGGCCATGACGGCGGTGAATGCGGTCCCCATCCTCGCCAGTGTCCCGGCTCCGGCGGGGGCCGTCTAGCGGGAAATCCCGCAGATACGCGGGGGATCGCCCTGATGCGGACCAGCCGGGTGAGCCGCGATGATCGAGCAGGAGGGGAGTGCCCGAGCCGGGGCGGGGGGGCGGCTCGGGCACCGGGGGAACTGCGAGGCGCCTATCGCGGGGCCGGCGGGCCCGCCTCGGCCTGGACGCGGAAGGCGTCGGCGATCAGGTGGTGCCGCCGCGCCACGCGGTCATACCAGTCCGGGTGGGTGAGCGCGTACAGGTACCCGTTCTGGATCGCGCGCACGACGACCGCGCCGGCGTCGTCCGGGCCGATCCAGCGGTAGGCGGGGTTGTCGTCAAGCTCGATGTCGATGTCCTGGAACCCGGCGTCGGTCAGGTGGGCCGGGCGGTTGCGAGAGGACCGGCCGATGTTCGTGCGGACGGTACCCGGGCACAGCACGGTCACGCCGACCTTGGCGTTCTCGGCCGCCAGCTCCTGCGCGAGCACCTCGGTCAGCCCCACCACGCCGAACTTGCAGGTCGCGTACGCGCCGAGGTTGGGCGGCGCGTCCAGGCCGGCCATGGAGGCGGTGTTGACGATGTGTCCGCCGTCCGGGTTGGACTTCAGGATCGGCAGGAACGTGTGGATGCCGTGGATGACGCCCCAGAGGTTGACGCCGAGCATCCACTTCCAGTCATCCAGCGTCAGCTCCGCCACCGGTGCCATCGGGCCGATCCCGGCGTTGTTGCAGACGACGTGGACCGCGCCGAACGCGTTGAGCGCCTCCTTGGCCAGCGCGTCGACGCTCGCGGCGTCGCTGACGTCGGTCAGCACCGGCGTCGCGCCCAGTTCGGCGGCCGCCTTGTGCAGCGCGCTCTCCTCGATGTCGGCGATGATCACGTGCGCCCCCTCGGCCTTGAGCTGCCGGGCGATCCCCTTCCCGATCCCCGACGCCCCGCCGGTGACGACGGCGACCTTCCCGTTGAGGTCCGCCAGGGCGCTCACCGGGTCACTCCTGCATCCGCTCCCTCTGCCATGGCCGTACTCCTTCGCGTCCCTCGCGGCTGGCAATGCTTACGTCGGGTTCTGAGCCCCTTCTAAGCGAGCCTCGCGCAGCCACGACCACCAGGCAATATGTCAGGAACACGAACGATCCGCCGTGCGACTTGGCGTCCCCGCCATCCGGCCCCAATCCTCCCGCTCACCCCCCGCACCTCACCAACCCCTCACTCACCCGCCACCCACAACCCGTATCCACCCCGCCATCCTCCATCCGCCTCCTGCCGCCCGCGCGCCAGTGGCCCCCCGCCCCGCCGTCCGCCTCCCGCCTCCTGCCGCCCGCCTCCCGCCTCCCGCGCGCCAATGGCCGCCCACCCCGTCAGGCTTCGGACCCAGTCCCCGGCCTCGCCGGCGCCGCCCGCGCCGCAACCCGTCGCCCGGCGCTGCCGAGCCTGGGCCGATTTCGGGGCGTCCCCCGAGTTGGGTCAATTTGTGCGCACCTGACGGGGCGCTCAAGGGGGCGACGTGGCCTAACTGGGGCGTAGCTTCAGTTCCGCCAGGGAAGGTGAACAGCCGCTGGCCCAGCGCCAGCGCGGCGGGCTCGCCCGTCAGCCGGTGCGCGCCGACCGACATGAAGCCGTCGGGGCTGGCGTGGAACGCCTCCTCGCGGAAGCCCGCCTCCCCGAACCATGACCGGATCGCGGGCGTCATGTCGGGCGGCCTGCGGTGCCTGGTCCACAGGACCAGCGCGCCGGGTGCGCACAAGCTGGGC
The DNA here is from genome assembly GCA_025935815.1 of Streptosporangiaceae bacterium. Lineage (GTDB taxonomy): Bacteria > Actinomycetota > Actinomycetes > Streptosporangiales > Streptosporangiaceae > Trebonia. The sequence goes on along the minus strand of JAICUO010000446.1, from coordinate 245 downwards.
AGGGCGGCCACCGTGGCCCGGATATCGCTGTCGCTGATGTTGCCGAAGATGCCGCAGGCCACCACGATCTGGGCGGGTACCACCCCGGCGCAGGCATCGGTGATGCCGGCGTCGGCCTGCAGCACCTCGACGCCGTGCAGCCCGGCCGCCTGCGCCGCCTGCCGGGCGAGCGCGACGTTGCGCCCGTCCAGCTCGACCAGCCGGGCGCGGACGTCGTGGCGGCGCGGATGCCCCCTCAGCACGCC
>JAICUO010000290.1 GCA_025935815.1 Streptosporangiaceae bacterium | reverse complement strand
TTGCCAGCGCCGTTCGGCCCGGCCAGCGCGGCCAGTGGCCTGGACGAACGTCCCCTGGCCCGGCCGGCTATCTAGTTGCGCAGTTCTAGTGAAAATGATTACCATAACGATGTTCACTAGATCTCGTCGCCGGCCGGGCCGGCCCGGCCCCGACTGGGAGTACTCAGGTCATGCGAACCCGCGCTGGCGCACAACCGCAGGCCGCCCTCATCGCCCGGGCCCGACGGCCCGCCGTCGCGGCCCTGCTGGCCGGGGCGCTGGCGATACCGCTGGCCAGCGCCTGCTCGCCAGCCTCGGGCGGGAGCGGCACGGCCGCGAGCGGCGCCATCGAGGCCATCGGGGCCGAGAATGAGTATGCCAGCGTGATCAGCCAGGTCGGCGGCAGTTACGTGCACGTCGACGCGATCATGAGCAACCCCTCCACCGACCCACACGCCTACGAGGCCAGCCCGGCCGTCGCGCGGGAGATCGCGGCCTCCCGGCTCATCGTGCAAAACGGCGTCGGCTACGACACGTGGGCGACCACCATCCTCAACGCGGCCCCGGACCCCGCCCGCAAGGTCATCAACGTCCAGCGGCTACTGGGGCTGCCCGACAGCACCCCGAACCCGCACCTGTGGTACGACCCGGCCACCATGCCGAAGGTGGCCAGCGCCGTCGCGGCCGCCCTGGCCGCGATCGATCCGCCGCACGCGGCCTACTTCAGGGCCAGCGCGGCGCGGTTCACCGGCAGCCTGGCCGCGTGGAACAGCGCCCTGAAGGCCGTCAAGTCCGCCCACCCGGGCGCGCCGGTGGCCACCACCGAGCCGGTCGCCGACTACATGCTGGACGCGGCCGGGGCGCACAACCTCACCCCGTGGGCGTTCCAGGCCAACATCATGAACGGCGTGGACCCCGCCCCGCAGGACGTCGCGGCGGTGAAGGCCCTGTTCACCGGGCACAAGGTAAAGGCGTTCCTGTACAACCAGCAGGTGACCAGCCCGCTGACGCAGTCGTTCATCGCGGCGGCGAGCGCCTCCCGGGTCCCGGTCGTCGGCGTCTACGAGACCATGCCGACGCCCGGCTATGACTACCAGTCCTGGATGCTCGCCGAGGTCAGGGCACTGGCCAGCGCCGTCGCCGGACAGGCGTCGACCCCGCACCTGTAATCAGGACCCGATGTAGCTCATGACGTGCTTGACGCGGGTGTAGTCCTCGAAGCTGTACATCGACAGGTCCTTGCCGTAGCCGGAGTGCTTGAAGCCGCCGTGCGGCATCTCGGCGACGATGGGGATGTGGGTGTTGATCCACACCGCGCCGAAGTCAAGGCGCTTGGCCATCCGCATCGCCCGGCCGTGATCGCGGGTCCACACGCTGGAGGCCAGCCCGTAGCGGACGCCGTTGGCCCAGCGGAGCGCCTGCTCCTCGTCGCTGAACCGCTGCACGGTGATGACCGGGCCGAAGACCTCGTCCTGGACCATCTCGTCATCTTGCGCCAGGCCGGACACGACCGTCGGCTCGAACAGGTACCCGGGGCCGTCGATGGCGCGCCCGCCGGCGACCACCGAGGCGTGCGCCGGGACCCGGTCCAGGAACCCCGATACCCGGGCCAGCTGGCTGGAGTTGTTCAGCGGCCCGTAGTAGGCGTCGGCCACGTCCAGGCCGCCGGTCACCGTGGAGCGCGCCCGCGCGGCCAGCGCGTCAGTCAGGTCGGCGACGACGGCCGGGCCCGCCAGCACCCGCGTCGCGGCGGTGCAGTCCTGGCCGGCGTTGAAGTACCCGGCGCCCGCGATCCCGGCGGCGGCCGCTTCGACGTCGGCGTCATCGAACACCACGACCGGCGCCTTGCCGCCCAGCTCCAGGTGGACGCGCTTGAGGTCGCCGGCCGCGGCCCGCGCCACCTCCATCCCGGCCCGGACCGAGCCGGTGATCGAGACCATCGCCGGAATCCGGTGCGAGACCAGGGACCGGCCAGTGCCCCGGTCCCCGCAGATGACGTTGAAGACGCCCGGCGGGAAGAACTCCGCGGCGACCTCGGCCATCAGCAGCGTTGACACCGGGGTGGTGTCGGATGGCTTGAGGACCACCGTGTTCCCGGCGGCCAGGGCCGGGCCGATCTTCCACACCGCCATCATCAGCGGGTAGTTCCACGGCGTCACCTGAGCGCACACGCCGATGGGCTCGCGGCGGATCATCGAGGTGTGATCGGCCAGGTACTCCCCCGCCGACCGGCCCTCCAGGATCCGGGCGGCCCCGCCGAAGAACCGCAGGTGGTCCACTGACGGCGGGATCTCGTCGGTGCGGCAGAATCCGACCGGCTTGCCGGTGTTGCGGCTCTCCGCGTCGATGAAGTCCTCCGCGCGCCTTTCGATCGCGTCGGCGAACCGGTACATCGCCAGGCTGCGCTCCTTGGGCGTGGCGTCCCGCCAGGACTCGAACGCCACCGCGGCGGCGGTGACCGCCTCGTCGACGTCGGCGGCCGACGACACCGGGGCCTGCGCGTAGGCCGCGCCGGTGCTGGGATCGATCACGTCGCTGTAGTCTCCCTCGCACGGGTCGGCGTACGCGCCGTTCACGAAGTTCCGCAGCCGCCCTCGCGCGCTTCCCGCCATCCCAGCCTCCTGATGCAGTGCGGCCTGAACCAGTGCGATCGCACGTGTTCACACAGCGTCAGACAGGGGCCACCCTCGCCGCCGCCTGCCGCTTTGCCACCGAGCTTCGCAGAACGGGAGCAGTCCCACAAGCGATTCAGTGGATTATCGCCTATTTTACAACGAAATCAGTTGACAAACGCGGGGAAGATGACAGCATGGGAAGCGCAACGCGGCAACAGCCCAGAAAAGGATGTGATCGCCCAGTGGCGCACAGCCCGCGCAGCGCGGCCCGCGCAGCGCCGGTCGTGCTCGACGAGATCTCCAAGCGGATCATCGAGCAGCTCCAGCACGACGGCAGGCAGTCCTACGCGGCGATCGGCAAGGCAGTCGGGCTGTCGGAGGCGGCGATCAGGCAGCGCGTGCAGCGCCTGCAGGCCGACGGCGTCGTCCAGATCGTCGCGGTCACCGACCCGCTGACGCTGGGCTTCACCCGCCAGGCGATGATCGCGGTCAAGTGCGACGGCGACCTCGGCAAGGTGTCGGACCACCTGGCCGACATCGAGGAGATCGACTACGTCGTGCTCACCGCTGGGTCGTTCGACCTGCTGTGCGAGGTCGTCTGCGAAGATGACGACCACCTGCTGGAAATCCTGAGCCGGGTGCGCAACGTGCCGTCCGTGACATCCACCGAGACGTTCGTATACCTGAAGCTGCGCAAGCAGACCTACTCATGGGGAACGAGATAGCCATGACATCATCCGAAGCCGAGCTCGACCTGCAGCAGTCCGCCAAGGACCATCTCTGGCTGCACTTCACCCGGATGTCCGCCTACGGCAAGAGCGACGTTCCCGTCATCGTGCGCGGCGAGGGCGCCTACGTCTACGACGACAAGGGCAAGCGGTACCTGGACGGCCTCGCGGGGCTGTTCGTCTCCATGGTGGGCCACGGGCGGACCGAGATCGCCGCCGCGGCGGCCAAGCAGGCCTCCGAGCTGGCCTACTTCCCGTTGTGGTCCTACGCGCACCCCTCGGCCATCAAGCTCGCCGACCGGCTCGCCGGCCTTGCCCCCGGCGACCTGAACCGCGTCTTCTTCACCACGTCCGGCTCGGAGGCCGTCGAGTCGGCCTGGAAGCTCGCCAAGGCGTACTTCAAGCAGAAGGGCCAGCCGAGCCGGTACAAGGTGCTCAGCCGGGAGCTGGCCTACCACGGGACGTCCATGGGCGCCCTGGCCGTCACCGGGCTGGCCGCGATCAAGCCCGACTTCGAGCCGCTCCCGCCCGGTGGCGTCCGCGTGCCGAACACGAACTTCTACCGCGCGCCGGGCTTCGTCGCCCACGACCTGGACCAGTTCGGGATCTGGGCCGCCGACGAGATCGAGCGGGCGATCCTGCGCGAGGGCCCGGAGTCGGTGGCCGCCGTCTACCTGGAGCCCGTGCAGAACTCCGGCGGCTGCTTCCCGCCGCCGCCCGGGTACTTCCAGCGGGTCCGCGAGATCTGCGACCGGCACGGCGTGCTCATGGTCTCCGACGAGGTGATCTGCGCCTTCGGCCGGCTAGGCCACTACTTCGGCTCCGAGCGTTACGGGTACGTGCCCGACATCATCACCTTCGCCAAGGGCGTCACCTCCGGGTACTCCCCGCTGGGCGGCATGATCGTCCGCGACGAGATCATGGAGCCGTTCCTGTCCGGGACGGCGACCTTCCTGCACGGCATCACGTTCGCCGGGCACCCGGTCTCCACCGCCGTCGCGCTGGCCAACCTCGACGTCTTCGAGGCCGAGGACCTGCTCGGCAACGTCCGCAAGAACGAGGCCGGCTTCCGGGCGACGCTGGAGAAGCTGAACGACCTCCCGATCGTCGGCGACGTCCGCGGCGCCGGCTACTTCTACGGCATCGAGCTCGTCAAGGACAAGGCCACCAAGGAGACCTTCGACGACGACGAGTCCGAGCGGCTGCTGCGCGGCTACTTGTCGCACGCCCTGTTCGACGCCGGCCTCGTCTGCCGCGCCGACGACCGCGGCGACCCCGTCATCCAGCTCTCCCCGCCGCTCATCTGCACCCAGGAGCACTTCGACGAGATCGAGCAGATCCTCCGCGCGACCCTCAGCGAGGCATGGAAGAGGCTGTAGCCCGGCCGGGGGCATGGAAGCGGCTGTAGCCCTCACGCCGAGATCCACGCATATGTCGTTATCTATCTCCGCTGGCTGGGAGTTCGCCTGCGCGTGCCGCTGCCGCGCAGGCGCCCGGCGATGTACGATGCCGCCGACCCTCCCGACAGCCGGCGGCGCTTCCTCCCTCACGCGCGCGGTCGGCTCCAAACGCATGTGAGGATGCCGTGACGACGCAGTCGTTTCGCGCACGCAGGGATAACTTCCCGGCCACCGTCACCCGCTTCATCGGCCGGAAGCGGGAGCTGTCCGCCGTCGCGGCGGCGATCGACGCCCATCGCCTGGTGACCCTGCGCGGCCCCGGCGGGGTCGGCAAGACGCGCTTGGCGCTTCAGGTCGCGGCCGCGGCGCGGGACGCCTTCGGCCAGGGGGCCTGGCTGGTCGAGCTGTCGGTGATCCGCTGCCGCGACCTCCTGGCCCCCGAGGTGGCGAAGGCGCTCGGGCTGCCCGACGTGGCCCCCGGCGACCCGGACGGGGATCTGGCCAGGCACCTGGCCGAGTCAGACCTTCTCCTCGTCCTGGACACCTGCGAGCACCTGGTCACCGCCTGCGCGGACCTCGCCAGCACGCTGCTGGCCGCCTGCCCGGGCCTGCGGATCCTGGCGACCAGCCGCGAGCGGCTCGGCGTGCCGGGCGAGCAGGTCATGCTGATCTCGCCGCTGGAGGTGTTCACCGGGCGGGGCACCACTGGGCACGGCCCGGCCAGCGTGAGCGCCAGCGACCTCGACGCGATGGGGCGGTCCGAGGCGGTGGAGCTCTTCTTGGACCGGGCGCGCGCCACGGTTCCCGGGTACGCGCTGACGGCGGCCAACGCAAGCGCGGTCGCCCGGCTGTGCCGCAGGCTTGACGGCATCCCGCTGGCCATCGAGCTGGCGGCGGTGCGCCTGCGGTCCATGTCCGCCGAGGAGATCGCGGGCCGGCTCGACGATCGCTTCCGCGTCCTCGGCACCGCGCGGACCCTCACCGACCGCCATCGCACGCTGCGCGCGGCCGTCCGCTGGAGCCACGAGCTGTGCACCCCGGCCGAGCAGCGCCTGTGGACCCGGCTATCGGTGTTTCCCGGCGGCTTCACCAGCGAGGCGGCCGAGGCGGTAGGCGGCCCCGGCACGAGCGAGGTCCTCGCCCGGCTGACGGACAAGTCGGTCGTCGCGCGGGACCAAGACACCGCCCCTGGTGACGCCGCCCCTGATGGGTCACCCAGGTACCGGTTGCTGGACACCATGCGGGAATTCGGCGGCGAGCTCCTGCCTCCCGGTGACCGCGATGACGCCCGCCGCCGCCACCGCGATCACTTCCAGGCCCTGGTAGCGCGGGCGGCGACCCAGAGCGCCGGCCCTGAGCAGGTGCGCTGGATGACCTGGGTGCGGCGGGAGGCCGGCAACCTGCGGGCGGCCCTGGACTACAGCTTCGCCACGCCCGGGCAGGAGGCGGCCGGGCTGGCCATGACGGTGGGGCTGCGCTGCTACTGGCTGATGCTCGGGGCGTATGGCGAGGGGACGCGCTGGCATCAGCTGGCGGTGGCGACGTGCCCGGGGTCACCCGACAATGCCTGGGCCATTTTCGGGGCTGGCCTGCAGGCGGTGCTGCAGGGTGACCTCGTGACCGCCGGGCCGCTTCTCGCGCGGGCGGCGAGCCTGGCCGCCGCCCTCCCCGACCCACGGCTCGCCGCATCGGTGACCGACGCGGAGGGGATGGCCGCCTTCCACGCCGAAGACGCGCACACGGCGACGGGCCGGCACGCCGCCGCACTGGCCTATTTCAAGGAGCACGGTTTCACCGACGCGCTCTCGCTGGCCTGCTACAGCAACCTGGCTTCCGCCCGCCTGCTGGCCCACCAGCTCGATGACGCGATCGAGCTGTGCGAGGAGGGCGCCCGCCAGTGCGAGGCGCTGGGCGACCAGTGGGCCCTCGGCACCGTGATGCGGGTGCGGGGCGGCGTCCGGTGGATGTCCGGGGACAACGAGGGGGCGGTCGCGGACACCCTGGAATCGCTGCGGATCGAGGAGGCGCTGGGTGACCAGCGCACCATGACGATGTGCCTGGACGTGATCGCGGTGGTCCTGGCCACCCGCGGCGATGCCGGCCGGGGCGACTACGTCCGTGCCGCCGAGCTGTGCGGAGCCGGGGACACCATGTGGGAGACGCTCAGGGCCCCGTCGCGCAGAGGCCCGGCCTACGCCAAGGTCCGCCAGGACGCCGCCGCCAAGTGCCAGGCGGCGCTCGGCGAGGCGCGGTTCGAGGCGGCGCTCGGCCGTGGCGCGGCGATGTCCCTGGCCGAGGCCGTCGCGCTCGCGCGCGGGCAGGTGCGGGGGCCCGTGAGCGCCCGGCCCCGGCCGCTGACCCGGCGCGAGCGGGAGATCGCCACCCTGGTGGCCCAGGGCCTGGGCAACCGGGACATCGCCGAGCGGCTCTACCTGTCCAAGCGCACCGTCGACTCCCACCTGGAGCACATCTTCTCCAAGCTGGGCTTCACCTCGCGCACCCAGCTGACGAACTGGGTCCTGAGCCAGTGACCTGTCAGCCCGAGCGCGCCAAACGCGCGTTTGCCCTGCTCCCCGTCCCCGCGGCTCAGTCGGTGACGATGCCGTACTCGTGGATGCGCCGGTAGATCGTCGCCCGGGACATGCCCAAGGCCCTGGCCGCGCCCACCTTGTTGCCGTCGTGATCCAGCAGGGCCTGGACGATCGCGTCCCGCTCGATGGACTCCAGCGGGGACAGCACCCGGCGGCTGACCGCCCAGCATTCCGGCGGCAGGTCCTTGGGCATGATCGGCCCGGCCCGGCGCAGCTGGACGACCTGGCGCAGCACCTGCCACAGCTGCTCGGTGTTGCCCGGCCAGTTGTGCCGCAGCAGCAGCTGCAGCGCGGCCGGGGAGCAGCTGAGCCGGCCCTGCTGGCTGAGCTTGGCCAGGAAGAACGGCACGAGCTCGCCGACGTCCTCGACGTGGTGGCGCAGCGGCGGCACCTCCACGGTGCCGGGGAAGAACCGCAGCAGCGCGGTCAGGTCGGCGTTGGCCCGGGTCCGGTCCAAGGTGACCGCCACCCGCAGCCGCCCGGGCTGCCCGGCCGCCCGGGCCTCCTGCAGCTGGGCGCCGAGCTCCCGCACCTGGCGGGCGTTCAGCGCGTCGATGTGCCGGATGACCAGCATGCCGCTGCCTTCCAGGAGCTCGGCCCGCAGCTGGGATTCCCACCCGCCGCCCGCGGCATCCAGCACGTGGAACGGCGCGGCGGGGTTGCGCCGCTGGTGCACCGCGCGGACCAGGGCCAGCTTCCCGACGCCGCGCTCGCCCTCGATGGTGAGCCACTCCCCCGTGTCGTAGCGGGCCTCGGCCCGGCGGCAGGCCCGCCGCCAGGCGGCCCCGCTGCCGACCAGGCCGGGCAGCGACATCGGCGCGCGCGGCCGGGGCACGTCGTTGAGGGTGCCGCTGCCGATGAGCGCGGCGCCCAACCCGTCGTCAGCCTCGAAGGCCGGCGTGCCCGCGACGAGCTTGACGTGCACGACACCGTCGCTGACCCCGTCATCGGGGCCCAGGTGCGCCACCCGGTGGCAGAACATCCGGGCCACCGTCCCGCTCGGCAGGTCCACGGTGACGGCCCCCGGCTGGCGCCGCCCGAGCGCCTCGGTCGCCTGCGTGATCAGCGCCGCCTGGTCACCCGGTCCCAGGGAACGCCGGGCGTAGTCGTTGAGCATCACCACGTCGTTGCCGAGCGCCAGCACGATCCCGCCGGTGTGCCGGCAGGCCCGGTTGTACTCTTGCAGCAGCCGCATGTCCCGGTTGCTGGTTTCGGCGGCCAGGGCCTGGATGACCTGGTCGGCGGTGGCCTGGACGAGGGACAGCATCAACGGGTCGGCATCGCGCCGCCAGCAGGTCAAGTCGATGACGCCGACGGTCTTGCCCGACAGCGGGTCGCGGACGGGGACCCCGGCGCAGGCCATGCCCTCCAGCCGCTCGGCGTAGTGCTCATGGCCGAACACGTGCGCCGGCCCTCCGGACTCCAGCGCCGTCCCGATGCCGTTGGTACCCACCAGGTCCTCGGCGTAGCTGAAGCCGGGGACGAGCTTGATCCGGTCCAGCTGGCGCTCAAGGCCCTGGTCACCGGTCAGCCGCAGCAAGATCATGCCCGTGGCGTCGGTGAGCACGATGCTGATCGGCTGCCCCTCCAGCTGCTGGAACAGGTGGCGCAGGACCGGCGCGGCGCTGCGCGCGAGCATGCCCTCCAGGTCGGGGGCCCGCAGGAAGCTGGGGTCGAGCTTGTCCGCCGCCACCTTGGACAGCTGAGATCGTCGCCAGGACGCGAGAATAGGCTCCCGCACCGCGCGAGGGTCGACCGGCTCGGCGGCGAGGAACCGGTCCCTGGCGGCGGCGAGGAGATCGCCAGCGGCGTGCAGCCGCGCTGGTGCACGTGCCATGTCGGCCTCCGGGGATGTACCGCGTTGTAACGAAGATAGGCCGGATGCCTCCCGTCACTGTCTCAAGTTGAGACCCCGCGCGCAATCCCAGCGGCATGTGCTCGGCTCATGGAAGCAGACCCACGCAACGGCCAGCCCCCCGCTGAGACCTACAACCCGTGGACGATCGTCAACCTGGTCTTCAAGCACCTCGCCAAGGAGGGCCTGCACCCGGTCCTCGGCGAGGCCGGCGATCCCGGCCTGCCCGCCGCCGAGCTGCTGACCGCGCTGGGCATCACCCCGGACATCCAAGGCAGCCGCCAGCGCACCACCCACACCCAAGACCAGCTAGCCAAACTCCGCGCCATCTTCTTCGAAGAGTGACAGCAGTGACGATCCTTCGCAGAGTGACAGTAGTGATCGTCCGGTGCGGGATGTGACCTGTGCCCGTCCGGGGCAGGAGGTGAAACGGGGTGGGGTGGGCTTGACCTACTCCCCGGGCCAGGCGGTTTGTGCCTGGCCCGGGCCA
>JAICUO010000921.1 GCA_025935815.1 Streptosporangiaceae bacterium | reverse complement strand
CGCCGCGATGATCTGCCGCAAGGCGGCGGCGTGCGCGCGGAAGGCGCGCCGCCCGGTCGCGCTGAGCCGCAGGTGCGTACGGCGGCTGCGGCCCGCGCCGGTCTTGCGGACGCTCACGTACCCCGCCTGCTCCAGCGTGGCGATCTGCTTGGACAGCGCCGAGTCGCTCATGCCCAGGCTGTCTCGCGTGAAGGTGAAGTCGGCCCACTCGGTCGCGGCCAGCAAGGCGACGATCGACAGCCGGGTCGGCGCGTGGATCAGCTCGTCGAACTCGGGCACCGCGCTCATCAGCTCGCCGCCACGAGCCGCCGCGCGGTCATCCGCTGCGCCAGCGGCAGGCCGGCCGCGTAGGCGCCCGCCATCAGCAGGCCCGCCAGCGTGCTCGGCGCCGGCGCCCCGGCCGCGTCGAGCGCCACCCGGGCCAGCACGTAGACTCCGGCCACGGCGACCAGCAGCGCGGCCAGCGGCCAGTTGACCCCGAACGTGACCCGGGAGCGGTGCAACCGCACGCGCATGCGCGCGGTCAGCGGGATCTGCAGCAGCGAGACGCTGCAGCAGTACGCCAGGATCAGCAGCGCCGGATCTTGACCGACGTCCATCGCGATCGCCGTCCCCAGCATGAGCGCCGCCGTGGCCGCCAGGTACCACCGCGGCCACCGCCAGCTCGCCGCCTCCCGCACCGCCTGCCCCTGCGCCGCCTCGATGCCGGCCATCCCCGCCCGCGCGTCATCAGTGTCCACGATGCTTCCCCTTCCGCCCCATTTGACTTTCCTAGTAGGAAAGCTTATCTCTTGACTTTCCCACCTGGCAAGTCAAAAGTCCCGCCGCGCGGGCAGGCTCACCCCAGCAACCTAGCCGCCCTGCCTCCGCTTCCCACGCGGCGGGAACCGGCCCGATGTCGCCAGCGCCCCGACTGGCTGGCACGGCGGGCGGATAGGCTTTCGCGGTGCACACGATCGGGCTTGTCCTGCACCCGCGGCGCGATTCGGCCGAGGCGGTCGCGGCGGTGCTGGGCTGGGCCACCAGCAAGGGCGCCGAGGTCCTCGGCATCGGCGATGAGATCAAGCGGCTGAACTGCGCGGCGACCGCGGTGACGGCCCGGGAGCTCGGCCGCCGCAGCGACCTGCTGGTCAGCTTGGGCGGGGACGGCACGATGCTGCGGGCGATGCGGCTGGCCGACGGGCAGCGCGCTCCCGTGCTCGGGGTCAACCTGGGCAAGCTCGGCTTCCTGGCCGAGGTCGACGTGCCTGAGCTGCCGCAGGCATTGTCGGCCATTGACCGCCAGGACTTTACCGTCGAGCCGAGGCTGGCCCTTGACGCGCTGGTCGGCTCGGTGACGCTCACCGCGTTCAACGACGTGGCCGCGGTCCGCGTCCCCGGGGAGGGCAGCGCCGCCGTGGCGGTGCGGGTCGCCGGGCAGCCGTTCGTCAGCTACGCGGCCGACGCGGTGATCGTGTCCACGCCCGCCGGGTCCACCGCCTACAGCTTCTCGGCGGGTGGCCCCATCATGAGCCCGTCGGTCGAGGCGCTGCTGGTCACCCCGGCCGCACCGCACTCGGCGTACAACCGCGGGGTGGTGCTGTCGGTCGCCGACCCCGTCACGCTGGAACTGCTGCCCACCAGCGGGCGGCTGGCCATCGAGGTCGACGGGCGCGTCTCCTGCTACCTGGAAGCCGGGCAGGGCATCGACCTGCGGTCCCGGCCCGGCGGCGCCCGCGTGGTCAGGCTCGGGCAGACCACCTTCTACCAGCGCGCCCGCCGCAAGCTGCGCATCACCGACTCCGCGGAGATCCCCGCCCCGCTGCCCGGCGCTGGCCAGGGCGATTAATCCACTACGGCCTGGGCTACCGCTCACACGAAACCAATACCGAGGAGACCTGGTCGGGGTCCGATGGGGCGTCCCTGCGGGTCGTCACCTATCCCGGCGGGAAGATCCCGCCCGGCATCATCCCCGTAGACGCCAGCCCGCCGAGCGCGGCTGGCAAGGCAAACTACGCCAAGTACGGCCCCGCCAGCCTGCCGGTCACCGAGTCGGCCATGCGCCGGCGCCTGCTCCAGCAGTGCCAGTCGGGCCTGTGCTCTTCGTCGGACGAGACCACGAACATCGTGCTCAACGCGGTAAGCCTGATGGGCGGTGAGCTGATGCCGTCGGCCGCGCGGGCGGCACTACTGCGCGTGCTCGCCGACGCCGCCGCCAGCCCGGGGCCGCATCAAGCCTTCTTCAGCCTGGGCAGCGCCACTGACCGGGCGGGCCACAAGGCGGTGGCGCTCGGGTTCGAGTACCAAAGGTACGCGGCGTCGGGCGACATGGTGCCCTCGGGGCCGCCAGAGCTTTGGGTGCT
>JAICUO010000052.1 GCA_025935815.1 Streptosporangiaceae bacterium | reverse complement strand
GTACCAGCTGATAGGCGAGCCGAGCTTCATGGCCGGCCGGATCTCGTACACGCTGGGGCTGATGGGGCCGAGCAAGGTGGTCGACACCGCCTGCTCGTCGTCACTGGTCGCGCTGCACGACGCCTGCCAGGCGCTGCGCCTCGGCGAGTGTGACATGGCCCTGGCCGGCGGGGTCAACCTGATGCTCGCGCCCTACGGGTTCGTCCTGATGAGCAAGTTCCGTGCCTTGTCGGCCGACGGCCGGTGCAAGACGTTCGACGCCTCCGCCGACGGCTACGGCCGGGGCGAGGGGGCCGGCATCGTGGTGCTGAAGCGGCTCGCGGATGCGCAGGCCGCCGGGGACCCGGTTCTCGCGGTCATCCGGGGCACCGCCGTCAACCACGACGGCCGCAGCAGCGGCCTGTCCGTACCCAACCCGGCTTCGCAGCAGGCGGTACTTCGGCAGGCGCTGGCCGCCGCCCGGGCCGAGCCGTCCGAGATCGGCTACGTCGAGGCCCATGGAACGGGAACCGCGCTCGGCGACCCGATCGAACTGCGTGCCCTGGAAGCCGTGATCGGCCGCCACCACGCCAACGCCTCCCCCCTGCTGGTCGGCTCCGTGAAGACCAACGTCGGCCATCTGGAGTCGGCGGCTGGCGCCGCCGGGCTGATCAAGCTCATCTTGTGCCTGCAGCATGGCAAGATACCCCCGCACCTGCACTACCGCCAGCCCAATCCCAACGTCGACTGGGACCGCTTGCACATCGACGTGACCAGCACGTCCCGGCGCTGGCCAGCAGGCCCGCGGGTGGGCGGGGTGAGCAGCTTCGGCGCCAGCGGGACCAACGCGCACGCCATCGTGAGCGAGCCGCCGCCGCGCCCGGCCGGACGGGCACGGCGGAACTGGAACGTCTTCACCCTGTCCGCGCGCACCCAAGACAGCCTGCGAGAGTCGGCTGCCCGGCACGCCGCCCACCTCGATGATCACCCGGGCATCCCGCTCGCGGACCTCTGCTACACCACGCAAGTCGGGCGGCCCCGGCAGCGCCATGGCCTCGCCGTCGTCGCCGACAGCCCCCGCCTGATCCAGTCGCAGCTCCACGACTACGCGTCCGGGGGACCAGCCGCCACCGTTGTGTTGCCGCAGGCCCGCCACCGCAAGGTGTGCTGGCTGTTCACGGGCCAGGGCGCCCAGCGGGCGGGGATGGCGCGGGAACTGCGGGACGAGCCGGCCTTCCGGCAAGCCTTCGACCGCTGCGCCGGGCTGCTGGACCAGGACCTGGACCAGCCGCTGGAGTCGGTGCTGTGGCCCGATCCTGGCCAGCCGTCCCCGATCGGCGACACCCGCTACACCCAGCCCGCCCTCTTCGCGCTGGAGTACGCTCTGGCGCAGCTGTGGGCAGCATGGGGAATCCGGCCGTCGGTCCTGCTCGGCCACAGCGTTGGCGAGATTGCGGCGGCCTGCGTCGCTGGGGTCTTCCGGCTCGAAGACGCCGCCGCCCTCGTCAGCATCCGGGCGCGGCTCATGTCGGCGCTGCCGCCCGGCGGCGCGATGGCCGCGGTGACCGGCGACGAGCAAGCGATACAGCAGGCCCTGGCCGGACACCAGGACGTGGCCATCGCGGGCGTCAACGGACCCGACGAGGTCGTCTTGTCAGGTGCCGCCGGCGAGCTGGACGCGGTCATCGAGGAACTCGGGCGCCTCGGCGTCGGGGCCAGCCGCCTCGCCGTCTCGCATGCGTTCCACTCGCCGCTGATCGGCCCGGTGCTCGGCGAGTTCCGGGAGGCGATCAGCGGGCTGAACTTCGCCATGCCCCGCGTTCCGCTCGTCTCCAACGTCACCGGACGGCTGTGGACCGCGCAGGAGGTGGGCCCGGACTACTGGGTGCGGCATGCCGCCAGCCCGGTCCTGTTCCGCGCGGGCGCGCGGGCCGTGCACGAGGAAGGGGTAAGGACCTTCCTCGAGCTCGGGCCGGCCCCGGTCCTGTGCGGCCTCGCCGCCCGCGGCATCAGCGACCCGGACGCGGAGTTCATCCCCTCGCTCCGCCCCGGAACATCCGACCTGCAGGTCCTTGCCCAGGCGGCCGGGCTGCTCAGCCTGCGCGGCGCGCGCGTGGACTGGCCGGCCTTCCACGGTGGCGATCAGCCCCGGCGGGTGACCCTGCCGTCGACCCCATGGCACGGGGATCCCTTCTGGTTCAAGCCGGCCGCCCCCGTGTCCGCCGCCGCCGGGCGGCTGGAGGGAGTCGGGCTGCGGCTGCGCGGCGCCCGCCCCACCTACGAGCTGTCGCCCGATGACGGCGCCTGGGCCCGGCGAGCTCACGTCTGTGAATCTGGCCAGGCCGACCTCCAGCTGGGCGCGCTCACCGCCGCGGCCATCGCCGCCGCCGGGGACGGGCTCGGCGGCAGCTGGCACTGCGCCGAGGGCGCCGCCTTGCCCGGGACCGTGCTGCGTCACCAGGGGCTGCCGCAGACGGTGCAGCTGTCGGTGCTGGACGTCGGCGATGATCAGGCCGTCTGCGAGTTCCGCGGCATAACGGAGGCCGAGGAGAAGGCGGGCGCCCCCTGGCGGCTGGTGGCCAGGACCGCGCTCCGCCGCCGCCCGGCGGCCGCCCCGCGCCGCCGTCCGCTGCTCGACCCGGCGCGCTACCCTCAGCGGCGGCCCGTTGACTCCTCCGCCCTCCCGGCCGCGTCCGCCGATGCCATCGATCAGGTGCTGGCCAGCGACCGCGCTGGCGACGTGCTCGTCGCGCTCGTTCCCGGAGCGGCGGGCTGGGCGGCCATCGCGGACGCGGCCACCGCCGCCATGGCCTGGGCAGGCAGCGGCGATCCGCCGGCCCGCATGGCGGCCGGGCTCGCCGGCATGAGCTGCGCCGATCCGGCCCGGGTCCGGTACGTGCGGGGGCGGAGCCCGGAACGCGGTACCGCAGGCCGCGCGGAGTTCTTCGACGCCGATGGCGCGTGGCTGGGCGGAGCGCACGCGACGCCGCCGCCAGCGGTACCCGGCGCCCCGGCCAGCGAGCCGTGGCGCGACCCCGCCGAACTGCTGTACCGGGTGGACTGGCCGGAGGCGGCCGGCCCGAGCCCGGCGCCGGACCTAGCCGCCCGCCTCGCCGGCCAGGGATACCTGCTCTTCGCCGACCGGGACGGCGCCGCCGAGTCCTTCGCCGGGCAGTTGCGGTCGGCCGGCGCCACCGCGGACGTGGCACCGGTGCCCCTGGCCGGGGCATCGGGTACCGCCGGCGGCGAACTGGTCCCCGACGCCGCCGCGGTGGGCGAAGTGCTGGACTCCTGGCTGGCCGCTACCCCGGACCCGGCCCGCGTCGTCGTCTGCACCGGCCTCGACGCGCCTGCCCTGGACGAGACCACCCGTGAGGCAATCGAGGAGTTTACCGCGCGCGCGGACCTGCTCGTGATCACGCTCACCCAGCAGCTGGCGGCCCGTCCGCGACGCGATCCGGTGCGGGTGACCCTCCTCACGCGAGGCGCGGTTGCCGCCGAGCCGGCGCAAGCGGGGCACAGCCCGCTGGCCGCCACCTGCTGGGGACTGGGCCGGGTGCTGGCGCTCGAGCATCCCGATCACTGGGGCGGCTTGATCGATCTCGATCCCGCCATCCCCGCGGTGAAGTCCGCGCGGCTGCTCGAGGCGCTGGTCCACAGCCCGGCCGACGATGAGCAGGCCCTGCGCGGGGACCGCCGGCTAGTCTCCCGGCTGGCGCCCGCCCCTGTTCCCGGCCCTGCGCCCGGCGGTCCGCCGCGCCGGGAGCCGCCGGTCCGGCCGGATGGAACGTACCTGATCACCGGGGCGTTCGGCGGAATCGGCGTAGCGCTGGCGCACTGGCTGGGCCGGGCCGGCGCGGGCAGGCTCGTCCTGCTCGCGAGAACCCGGCTGCCGGCCCGCTCGCGCTGGGATGGCGAGCTGGAGGCTCCGGTCCGGTCCCGCGTCGAAGCGGTCCGTTCCCTCGAGCGGCTCGGCGTCGAGGTGGAGGTAGTCGCCTGCGACGTGACCGACGAAGCGGCTATGACCAGGCTGTTCCGGAAATTGCGGGATGGGCGCCGGCCGCTGCGCGGTGTAGTCCACGCGGCCGGCGTATCGGCCCCCCAGTTCGTCCGTGACGTGCAGCCGGAAGCGTACCGGGCGGTGTGGCGGCCCAAAGTGATTGGCGGCTGGCTCACCCACCGGCTCAGCGAGGGCGCGCCGCTCGACTTCTTCCTCGGCTTCTCCTCGATCGCCGCCACCTGGGGCTCGCAGCATCTCGCCAGTTACGCGGCGGGCAATGCCTTCCTCACCGGCCTGGCTCACCAGCGGGCGGCGGCCGGGAATCCCGGGCTTGCCGTCGAATGGGGGCCCTGGGCCTCCAGTTCCGGGTTGTTCGGCGAAGACGTCATGGAGTTCCTCAAGTCCACCGGCCTGCGGCCGCTCGCGCCGGACCAGTGCCTGCACCTGCTGGGCGCGCTGCTGGACAGCGGTGAACCGCATCATGTGGTGTGCGCCGCCGACTGGTCGGTGTTCAAGCCGGTAATGGAGGCTCGCATTGAGCGTCCCCTCCTGGCCGGCCTGGCCGTCGACGGGTCACCGGAGGCGGCCGAGCCGACCGAGCTACGCGCGGAATTGCTCGCCGCTGGGGATGAGGGCCGGTCCAGCGCGGCCATCCGCGGCGGCCTGCTATCCGGCTACCTGCGCGCGGTCGGCGCGGAGATCCTCGGCGTCGCCCCCGATGAGATCGACCCGGAGGCCGATCTCATGGACGGCGGCCTTGACTCGGTCATGGTCATGGACGTCGTGCGCCGCTGCAAGCGGGATCTGGGGCTTGCCGTCAAGGCCAGCAAGCTGTTCGAGCGCACCACCCTCGAAGACTGGGTGGACCTCCTGATGGAGCAGTTCGGCTGGGCCAGGGACCCGGCCGGGCGCGCGCCGGCCCCCGCGAGCACGACGCGGCCATGCGATGCGGGAACGGCGCCAACGGCACCCGGCCCCGGCCCCGGCCCCGCGGTCGGCGATCCGGCGGATCCCGCCTGGCTGGCCCGGGACGTCACGCTGGACCCACGGATCCGCCCGGACGGGCCGGCCCCCGTGATCACCGCGCCGCACGACATCTTGCTCACCGGCTCGACCGGGTTCATCGGCGCCTACCTGCTCAGCGAGTTGCTGGCCGCGACCCCGGCGACCGTGCACTGCCTGGTCCGCTGCGGCGACGCGGCGGAGGGCAGGCAGCGGATCCGGGACAACTTCGCCCGGTACCTGCCGTGGCCGGCGGCTGCCGAAGATCGGATCCGGGTGATCCGGGCCGACCTGAGCGAGCCGATGCTCGGCCTGACCGCCGAGGAGTTCTCGGCTCTGGCCGGCCGGATCGACGCCATCGTCCACAACGGCGCCTGGGTCAACTTCAGCTACACCTACGAGCAGCTGCGCCCCGCCAACGTCCGGGGCACGCAGGAGATTCTCCGCCTCGCCTGCCACGCGGCGCCGATCCCGGTGCACCATGTCTCCACCTATGGCATCTGGGGCCTGCCGGCCGGCCAGCGGACCGTGATCGGGGAGGACGACGACATAACCGGGGCGGGGCGGCTGGTCACCGGGTACGTGCAGTCCAAGTGGGCCGCGGAGCGCCTGGTGGAGCTGGCCCGGGAACGCGGAGTCGGCGTCAACGTCTACCGGCCCGGCCGGGTACTGGGCGACTCGCGCACCGGCGCGTGCCTCACGACCCACTTCACCACCCGCGTGATCAAGGGCTGCGTCGAGCTGGGCATCGCGCCGCAGATCGATCTCGACGTCGAGATGACGCCGGTGGACTACGTCGCCGCGGCCATGGTCGGGATCGCGTTCTCCGGCCGCCCTCCCGGCGCCGCCTACCACCTCGTCAACGGGCGCAAGATGCGGTTCAGCGAGCTGATCGCGGTCCTGCGGCGCCGCGGCTGGCCGGTCACGCCGGTCCCGGTGCAGACCTGGTGGGACGCGCTGCGGCGAAGCTACGGGGAGCGGCCCAACGAACTGCACCCGGTCATGGACGTCGTCGAGGAATTCGTGGTGGGCGGCGAGGAGGCGATCGATTACGCGGTCGCCAACACCGAGAGCGCCCTGGACGGCACCGGGATCGGGTGCCCTCCGCTGGACGAGCGGCTCCTGCGCCTCTACCTCGACTGGATGAGCGCGCGCGGCTACCTGCCGGTACCGCGCCACGATCGAGGAGCGGAGCAGCCATGACCCCAGCGCGGACTCAGGCCACCGACTATGACGTAGCCATCCTGGGCAGCCATTTCGCACCTGCCATCCTGGCGGCCATCCTCGCCCGCCAGGGCGCGCGGGTGCTCCTGGCCGACGCCGAGGGTGACCGGACGGAGCCATCGGGCGAGACGACCGTCCCCTATACCTCCGAGGTGTTCCGGCTGCTCGCCGACCGGTTCGGCGTGCCCGAGATCGGGGCGTTCGCGCATTTCACGGACCTGCCCGACGAGATCCGCGCGGCCAGCGGGACAAAGGGAAACATCAGCTTCCTGTACCACCAGCCCGGCGTTCCGCAGGACCCGCGCCAGGTGGTCCAGTTCAACGTGCCGGGCGAGCACACCGAATGGCATGTGAACCGGCCGGCGGCCGAGGAGTACCTGCGCCGGGTCGCGGTCCGGTACGGCGCCCGCCGCGTCGCCGGCGACCCGGTCGTCACCGGGGTCGGCCTGGCCCCGGACGGCGCGGTCATCACCCTTTCCAGCGGCGATGACTTCCGCTGCCGCTACGTCGTCGACGCCAGCGGTCCCGGCTCGGTGCTGCTGGCCTCCCAGGGCGTGGCCATCCGGTCCGATGCCCTGCGGCTGCGCTCCCGGGTGCTGGCGACCCGGATGACCCGGGTCCGCCCGCTGGAGCAATGCCTGCAGCCCGCCGACTACCCCCGCGCCACGCCGTGGTCAGCCGGCACCGTCAGCCACCTCTTCCCGGGCGGCTGGATCCAGGTTGTCCCGTTCGGCAATCATAGCGAGGCGCGAAGCACCCTCTGCGGGGTGACGGCCGCCGTGGACCCCGATCGCTTCGCGGATCTGCCCGCCGATCCCCAGCAAGCGTTCGCCCTGCTCACCGAGCGGTTCCCGACGATTGCCGCCCAGTTCACCGGGTCGGAGCCCGTGCAGCCATGGCAAGATGCCCAGCCGTGGCAGCGCAGCGCGACGATCACGTCCGGTGCCCAGTGGTTCGCGGTGGAACGTTCCGCGGCCCGGACGGAGGAACTGCTCTCCCGGGACGTGACCATGGCCACCGAGGTCGTCCACGCGCTCGCCGCCGCGATGCTGCGGATCCTCAAGGACGGCTCCCCCGCCGCCGCGGAATTCGAGCGGGTAGCCCGCTTCCAGGACGCGCTCATCGACTTCAACGACCGGATGCTCGCGGCCGCGCGGACGGCCTGCCGCGACTTCGCCCTCTGGAACGCGTTCTCCAGGGTCTGGCTGCTCTGGCAGATCCTGGCTGACCTGTCGCTGAAGCGGGCCCGGATGGACTCCGGGCCGACCTGGGAGCCTGTCGACGATCTCGGGGCGGGCGCCCTGTGGTTCCGCACGCCGGCCGGGCTCAGCGGCCTGCTGAGCCAGTTCTTCCGCGAGATGGAGCGGGTCGACAGCGGTGCGGTGAGCCCCGGGACGGCCGCCCAGCGGATCTTCCGGATGCTGGCCACGGCCCCGTTCGTTCCGCCCCTGTACCGCTTCGCGGACCCCCGGGCCCGGTACTACCGCTTCACCTCCTGGCGGCGGCTGATGATGCTGCTGTGGGTCAAGACCACCGCGCCCCGCGACTTCCGCCGCCTGCTGACCCGGGACAACGTCACCGCGCGGCGGCTCCCTCCCCCGGTGAGGGCCGACGAACCTTGCCGGATGAACTCAACAAGCGTAGACTTCAACAGTTGATGAAATATGGTGGCGGGACAGCCACGGCCGCCCCGGGCGGCGCATCCCTCACGAAAATGCGAGCGGAGAGAGAAGCTGGACATGAGTAATCGCGAGACGGAATATGACGTCGCAGTCGTCGGCTCAGGGCTGGCCGGTTCCATTCTCTCCGCATGCCTCGCGAGAAATGGCGCCAGCGTGGTCCTGATCGACGCCGGCAGCCATCCGAAGTTCACCATCGGCGAATCAACGATACCGTTCACATCGATGATGATGCGGCTCATGGCGGAGCGGTATGGAGTACCCGAGATCAAGCATCTCGCGACGTTCGAAGGCGTGTACGCGAACATCACGACACAGTGCGGCATCAAACGGAACTTCGGCTTCGTCTATCATCGGGAGAATAAGCCGCAGGACCCGGCCGAGCGGTCACATTTCCAGATCCCGAAGATCCTTAACACCGAGAACCATTACTTCCGCCAGGACGTGGATTCATGGATGCTGGCCGTCGCCGTGAAGTACGGCGCGTCCGTCCGGCAGCAGCAGCCCGTCGTGGACGTCGACATCGATGCGGACGGCGTGACCGTGACCTTGGCCCGCGGGACCACGCTGCGCGCCAAGTACATCGTCGACGCCAGCGGTTACCGCTCGGTCCTGGCGACGAAGCTCAGCCTCAGGGAGGAGCCGACCAGGTTCCGGCACCACTCCCGGACGCTGTTCAACCACTTTGTCGGAGTCCGGCCGTTTGACCAGGTGGGACAGCAGGAGACGCGGTTCCCGACCCGTTGGCACCAAGGTACGCTGCACCACCTGTTCCCGGGCGGGTGGATGTGGATCATCCCCTTCGACAACCACGCCCGGGCGACCAACCCCTTGTGCAGCGTCGGAATTCAGCTGGACCCCCGGGTCCACCCCAAGCCGGACTGCGCGCCGGCGGAGGAGTTCGACCGCTTCCTCGCCCGCTATCCGGACATCGCCGCCCAGTTCACCCAGGCTCGGCCGGTCCGCAGCTGGGTCAGCACCGAACGGCTCCAGTACTCCTCGCGGCAGACCGTGGGCTATCGCTGGTGCCTCACCTCCCACGCGGCCGGGTTCATCGACCCGCTGTTCTCCCGGGGCATGTCCAACACGATGGAGACGCTGCACGCGCTGTGCCACCGCCTGCTGGACGCCATCGCCGACGATGACTTCTCCACCGAGCGCTTCGCGCACATGCAGGACCTCGAGCAGGGACTTCTCGATTTCAATGACGAGCTCGTGGCGAACGCCTACATAGCGTTCGGGGACTGGAACCTGTGGAACGCGTGGTTCCGCGTCTGGGCCCTCGGCCAGATCATCGCCACCCTCGAGGTCACCCGGGCCTACGCCAAGTTCCTCGATACGCGGGACACGGCGGCACTGGAACCGCTGGAGCACGCGTGGTGGCGGGGAAAGGTCATCCCGGACCGGTCGCCGTACGCGCCGCTGCTGGAGCTCCTGCGGGAGGTGAACGAGGCCTGCCAGGCCGTTGCCGCTGGCCAGCTCGACGCCAAGGTGGCGGCCGATGCGATCAACGATCGGCTGGCCCGCTCCGGCGTGGTCCCGCCGGCGTTCGGGCTGGACGACCCGGACCGGCAGTGCGTCGACGCGAGCGTGCTCGGCATGCTCAGCGTGCTGCGGTGGGCCAAGAAGGTGCCCCCGGCCGAGATCGGCTTGCTGGTCAACGAGGGGTTCACCCTCTTCATGAGGAAGCGGCTGGCCAAGGGCGAGTTCGAGCTGGCCGAAGAGCTCAAGCATCTGATGGCGGGCTGGCCGGTCGTTGGCCGACGGCTCCGTGTTCCTCATTCGGCCAAATCGTAAGCCGATCGCCTCAAGGAGCAGGACTGTGCAAACCGTGAAGACGGAAAAGGAACTCTTCGACGTCGCCATCCTTGGCTCCGGCTTTGCCGGTTCAATGCTGGGCGCCATCTTGGCCCGGCAGGGCGCGAAGGTGCTCCTGCTCGACAGCAAATCACATCCGAAATTCGCCATCGGCGAGTCAACCATCCCGAATATGCTCGTCACGCTGCGCACGATGGCGCTGCGCTATGACGTGCCCGAGCTTCTTTCGCTGGCGACGTTCACCGGATGCCAGCGGAACGTGTCGGCCACGCACGGGCAGAAGGTCCACTTCGGTTTCCTGCAGCATCAAGAGGGCATGCCGCAGGATCCGCAGCAGCTAACGATGTTCAATTTCCCGCGGCTGCTGCTTCACCCGGCGGCCCACATGTTCCGGCAGGACACCGACGCGTACCTCTACTACGTGGCCATCAAGTACGGGTGCACCACGCGAACCGAGTTCACTACCGCCGACGTTGACTTCGACGGTTCGGGGGTCACTCTAAGCTCGGACCGCGGCGAGCAGTTCCGGGCCAGGTACCTGGTCGACGCCAGCGGCTACCGGTCCGTGCTGGC
The DNA here is from genome assembly GCA_025935815.1 of Streptosporangiaceae bacterium. GTDB lineage: Bacteria > Actinomycetota > Actinomycetes > Streptosporangiales > Streptosporangiaceae > Trebonia. The sequence continues at coordinate 9,004 of JAICUO010000052.1, read as the reverse complement.
TGAGAAACTGGGCCTTCGCGAGGAGCCCTGCCGGTACCGGCATCACTCGCGCGCCGTCTGGAACCACTTCCTCGACGTGCCATCGACAGACGACGTATTCCGGCGCTCCCCCGCCGACACGCCACCGGCGCCCTGGTACGAGGGGACGGTGCACCACGTCTTTGAAAAAGGCTGGTTCTGGGTCATCGCATTCGACAACCACAAGTCGTCGCGCAATCCCCTCTGCAGCGTCGGCCTCACCCTGGACCCGAGGCGGTATCCGAAGATGCCCGGCGCGACGCCAGAAGAGGATTTCCGTTACCATGCCGAGCGGTTCCCCGACGTGGCCCGCCAGTTCGAAGGGGCGCGGCCGGTCCGGGAATGGGTGAGCACCGATCGCGTCCAGTACTCGTCGAGCCAGACGGTAGGCGACCGCTGGGTCCTGATGGCGCACGCGGCCGCGTTCATCGACCCGCTGTTCTCCCGTGGCCTGCACAACACCTGTGAGGTGGTCAACGTCCTCGCCTGGCGGGTGCTGCGCGCCATCAGGGATGACGATTTCTCGGCGGACCGCTTCGCCGGGGTGGACCGCCGTCAGCAGGCGCTCTTCGACGGCAACGACAAGCTCGTGAACGCCGCGTACAGCTCGTTCTCCGACTATGCCCTGTGGACCGCGGTGTTCCGCATCTGGGCATGGGGATCGAACGCCGGGACGTTCCGCGCGCTGGAGGCGTTTCGCCGCTGGCGCAAGGACGGCGATGACGCGCACCTGCTCGAGCTGGAAGAGGTGGAAAACCCCGGCCTGCACTGGTCCGACCATGAGGGATACGCCGAACTGTTCAACGAGATGGTCGCTCAGTGCGACGCGTACGAGGCCGGGCAGATCTCCGGCAGCGATGCGGCGGACGCGCTGTACCAGCGGCTCATCGAGGCGCCGTTCGTGCCCAGGCACTGGGGCTGGACCGAGCGCGACCTGCGTTTCATCAACCCGACCCTGCCCAGGATCTCGAAAACCATGTGGTGGGCCGCCACGAAGTCGCCGCCCGACGTCAGGCGGCTGATGCTCGGCTTCCTGCGGGAGAGCACGAAGGAAACGCTCATGGGCCGCCGCATTATTTGACGCCCCCACATCGCGGAACCCCCATCAGAAAAGGCTGACCATGGTCTCACGTAAATCGCTTCTTATCGCCGGGCGCGTCTTCAAGGAGCTCAGGAGAGATTACCGGACGATGTTCCTGTTCATTCTCTCTCCGACCTTCGTCCTCATCCTGCTTAAGGGAATGATGGGGCACAGCCCGGCTGACTTTAACCACTTTGGCCTGATCGTCACGGGGCTGTTCCCCACCGCGCCGGCCTTCCTCTTCAGCGCCTTTGTGGTTACCCGTGACCATAACGTCCGCACTCTCGAGCACCTGCTGACGACGCCGGCATCGAGGCTGGACGTCATTCTCGGCTACGTCATCGCGTTCATCCTGCCTGCCCTGGTTCAGATTAGCCTGATGCTGTCCGTGGCGTTCGGGTTTCTTGGCCTGCATGTCTCGGGAAAGTGGTGGGAAGTCGGCCTGATCGCCATCGTGACCTGCATACTAGGGCTGGCCATCGGCCTCGTGGTCAAGAATTTCGCGCGCAATGAATTCCAGCTGACCAAGATCCTGGCCATGATCGGGGTCCCGCATCTCATGATCTCCGGCTTTTTCCGCCCCCCCTCCCTGATGGTGGGGTGGATGGCATTCCTGTCACATTTCGCGCCCTGGCGGTACGGCGTGGAGCTGCTCGACCAATTTGAGCATCACGCGTGGCCGACCGCAACGGCCTGGTTCAACTTCGGCGTGATCGTATTCATCGTCGTGCTGCTTTTCGGCGTCAGCTCGGTCACCGTGCTGAACCGCAGAACGGCATGACCTGAGGAGGCTTTAGATGATCCGGCTCCGTCTTCCCCTGGCCATCGCCCACCGGGTCCTGATCGACTTCTTCCGGGACCGGCGGTCCCGGGTGGTGCTGATCGTGACGCCCGGGATACTGATAATCCTCGGCCGTTACATGTACAGCTCGCCCGCCGCCTTCGACCGGACCGGCGGCCTGATGCTCGGCGTCTTCCCCGCGCTGTCCATGTTCCTGACCGGCAGCACCGCCTTGGTACACGAGCGCGGTGAGGGCACCCTCGAGAAGGTGCTCACCACGCCGGCCAGCCGGAAAGACCTCGTCGCCGGCTACGTTATCGCGGCCGCCGTCGCCTCACTGGCGCAGGCGGCGGTGACCGTCACGCTCGCCTATGAGGTGTGCCAGCTGACGACGCAGACTCCCGCGTGGCTCATATACCTGCTGACCGCGCTCTGCGGGATATTTGGCATGAGCCTTGGGATCTGCGCTAGCGCCGTCTCCAAGAACGAGGGAGAAGCCGAGATGTTCCTGCCCGGCGCAATGGTGCCTCAGCTGCTGCTGTGCGGCGTCTTCTGGCCGGTTTCGAGGATGGACACCTGGGTTCACTGGCTTGCTGACTTCTTGCCCATAACGGCACTGGCGAACACGATGACTGCGGCGCGCCTGCATTTCTATGGTGGCATCTCCATGGTATACAGCCTCATCGCCATGGCCGGGATAATAGTCATTTCGCTAACCGTAGCCGTCCGGGTAGTCGGCACACGAGCTGTCACTGACTTATCGTTCCGCACATCAATTCCGAGAGGAAATGAAATGTTCTCGCCTGCCATTGAAATCAGGGACCTCGTCGTCCACCGGGGCGGCCGCCCGATCATCAACGGCGTCAGCGTCAGCGTCGAGGTAGGCGCGATCACTGGCCTGCTCGGTCCCAGCGGCAGCGGCAAGACGACCCTCATGCGATGCATCATGGGAGTTCAGCGGATACGCAGTGGCGAGGTGATCGTCTTGGGCCGCCCGGCCGGGACGGCCCCGCTGCGTCGCGAAGTGGGGTATCTCTCCCAGCCGCCGAGCGCCTACGCCGAGCTGACCGTCGAAGAAAACGTGCGGCACTTCGCCGCGCTCTACGGCTACGGCAAGAAGGAAGCCGGCGCCGCCATTGATGATGCTGGGCTCGCAGACTTGCGCAAGCAATACGTCCGCACCCTGTCCAGTGGCCAGCGTACCCGTGCGGCCCTGGCCTGTGCGCTCGTCGGACGCCCGCGCGTGCTGATTCTCGATGAGCCCACGGTCGGGCAGGACCCAGTGCTGCGACGCGAGCTGTGGCAGCAGTTCCGGTGCCTCGCCGACTCCGGCGTGACGATCCTGATCTCCAGCCACGTCATGGAGGAGGCCGCCCGTTGCGATCGCATCCTGCTCATCCGCGGCGGCACCGTCATCGCTCACGACGCCCCTGACCTGATCCAGGCCGCTGCGGGCGCCGAAGGCCTCGAGGAGGCCTTCGTCAGCCTCGTCGAAGCCGACTAAGCCCAGACGGCCTACGTAAAGGGAGCAGACAATCGACATGAACGCGGATTTTGACATCGCAATCATAGGTGGCGGCCCCGCCGGCTCGACGATGGCCGCCTATCTGGCCAAGGCCGGGCTGTCGGTCGCGGTCTTCGAGAGCGCCAACTTCCCCCGCGAGCACGTGGGCGAGTCACTGGTGCCCGCCACCACCCCGGTGCTCGTGGAGACCGGTGCCATGCCGGCCGTCGACGCCGCTGGCTTTCCCAAGAAGTACGGCGCGGCGTGGACGACGGCCGAGACCCGGAAGATCGACTCAATGGGGTTCGGCGGTCCGGCCCACGACTTTCGCGCGGCCGAGGTGCTCTTCTCCGAGCGCGACCAGCCCGGCGTCAACCGTGACTACACCTACCACGTCGACCGGGGCAAATTCGACCAGATCCTGCTCAAGAACGCGGAGAGCCTGGGCGCCCGGGTCTATGCGGGCGTCCGGGTGAACCGGGTCGACTTCAGCGGTGAGCTGCCCAGCTTGCAGGTGCGGCTCGGCAACCAGTCAGTCAACGTGCCGGTGCGAATGGTGGTCGACGCGAGCGGCCGCCGGACCATGCTCGGCAGCCAGCTCAAGGTGAAGGTCAACGACCCGGTCTTCAATCAGTACGCGATCCACACGTGGTTCGACAACCTCGACCGTTCGGCGCTCGCGCCCGATCCGGCGAAGGTCGACTACATCTACATCCACTTCCTGCCCGTCGTCGACACGTGGGTGTGGCAGATCCCGATCACGGAGACGGTCACCTCGGTCGGCGTGGTCACGCAAAAGAAGCGGTTCCAGGCGTCGAAGGACAACCGGGAGCGGTTCTTCTGGAATACCGTGGCCAGCCGTCCGGACCTGCTCGATGTGCTCAAGAACGCGGAGCGGGTGCGGCCGTTCAAGACCGAGGGTGACTACAGCTACGGCATGAAGCAGATCACCGGCGACAACTTCGTGCTGGTGGGCGACGCCGCACGTTTCGTCGACCCGATCTTCTCCAGTGGCGTCAGCGTCGCGCTCAACAGCGCGCGCATCGCGGCGAAGGACATCATCGCGGCCGCCGCCGCCGGGGACTTCAGCAAGGAGCGCTTCGCCGCCTACGAGGCGAAACTGCGGCGTGGCGTGAACAACTGGTACGAGTTCATCTCCATCTACTACCGCCTCAACATCCTGTTCACCGCCTTCGTCCAGGATCCGCGGTACCGGCTGGACGTGCTCAAGATGCTGCAAGGCGACGTGTACGACGACGAGGAACCGAAGGCGCTCACGGCGATGCGCGAGGTCGTCGCGGCGGTAGAGGCTGACCCCGGGCACCTGTGGCGGCCGTTCCTCGGCGAGCTAAGCGCCCCCACGGCGAAAGCCGGTTTCTGAATACGGGTGCTTGAGGTCGCCGGCTTCCTCCAGCGGCGGACAAGACCCCGCCACTTCAATCCCTGGAGCAGGGTCCCTCGTTGATCTCTTCACAGAAAACGAGGGTCACTTGCCAGGCGAGTTCGCTTCCCGCATCTTCCCAGGAGAATTCCTCATGGACACACAGCGTATGGGGCGGGCCGCCGATCAGCTTCTCGATACTTTCTAGATATTGAACTGTCTCGGAAAGTGCATCTGCTAGCCTTTCGCCATAGAAGCGGACCGACCGGTAACTGAGATGGCTAAGGCGGCCCGAGCCGTCGGGCTGCAGGACGGGGATCGGACTTGGGCCATCCTCCGCATATTCTGCCTGAGATACGATTCTCCTCTGGGGTGAAATGCCCATGAAGGTTTTTCCCTCACGCTATCAAGGGGGCCTCAGCGCTACTGCGCTCTGCGCACCTTGGCCGGAAAGCCTGGACACTGCGCCGTCACCGATAGCCCGCGCAGTGCGTGCTGGCCGCCAAGGCTACCACCCGCCTGAAGGCGTTATGAGGCCGCTAGGCTTCGGGCGGTTACTGCAATGAACACCAACAGTTGAAACACTAGGCCAAGACGTTGATCAACTCAAGGGGGCCGGCGAGGCCGATGTAATTTATCATCGCGCATGGGTGCGCTGACCAGGGGACGTGCAATTTCATCTGGGCGGAATATCCGGGTTCGCGGGGCCAGGCCGGTCGGCCGGCCAGGCCTCCCAGCCAATCGCAATACGATATTGACCGATCACGGAAAGATAATGAGAAGGTAACGAGATGAAAAACTTTCGGCAAGGCGGGGCCGTCCTGGGTCTGCGATGCTGGTGCGGCGGCCGGCGCGCGCGAGGCTCAAGCGACGCCTTCCCGGCTGTGTGCTGCGGGCAGCCGCCACCCGGTCACGGGCTCGCCCGCGCCTGGCCGGGTCAGCAGAGCGTCAGGAGATCATCGCGGCGATGCGCTTCACATTTCCGAAGTTGTCCGCGTTGATCCGGTCCGCCGCCACCGCGTAGCCGAGCTCGTCTCGGATGTAACTGAGCAGGCGCACCATGTTCATGGAACTCAAGATGCCCCACTCCAGCAGCGGTGTGTCTTCGTCCAGGGCGTGCTGGCTTCCGCTATCCAGGAACTCCTGGCTGATGAACGTGAGGAGCCGGTCGGTGGTGTCGTCTGCGGGCATCTCGTCCTCCTTCTGGGTTGCGGGCATGAGCTACCTTGCCGTCGGCTTGGCCGCCGAGATCTCGGCCCCTCCCGCGACAGACGCCATGGCGACCCGCGCGGCGGAATCCTCTGGCAGATCGTGGCTTATCCATCTGCCGTAGTTGCGGCACCAGTAGACAAGCGGGCCCTCGGCGGGGGCGGTGGTCCCAGAACCACGCACCAGGCCGACCAGGATCGCGTGCGAGCCGGTGTCGATCTCCGCCTGCAGACCGCAGTCCACGTAGGCCAGCGCGTCACCGGAGAGCAACGGCAAGCCGGAGATGGGACTCGGCTGCCACTCCGTGTTGGCGAACTTGGCCGGCAGCGGCGAGGCGAAGGTGTCAGACGTCTCGGCTCGCCCAGCCTTCAGCAGGTTCACCATGAAACCGCCGCTGTGGCGGATGGCGTCGAGGCTGCGGTTCCGGCGGTTGACGCAGATGAGCAGCGACGGTGGTGCCATTGACAGGCTGCACAGCGCGCTGCAGGTCAGGCCGCGGGGGTAGCCCTGTTCATCCAGCGCGGTGACGATGGAGATCGGGCTCACCATGAAGCGCATGGTCTCGCGGAAGCTTTCCGCGTCCGCGTGCGGGGTGGGCATCGGGATCGTTGCGTGATGCGTGGTCATGTGATCCTCTGCGCAACTTAGGCCCTCGGGGATGGGCGGGATGTTCCTAGTGCTGTCCGGTCCGTCTTGCCGGTCCTGGTCCGGGGCAGGCACGCCAGAAGGTGCACCTCATCGACGATCATGTAGCGGGGAAGCCGCTCCGCGCAGTACCGCTTGAGCTCCAGCAGGCTGGGCTCCTCCCCGGCCCGCGAGACGATGAATGCCTCCAGCCGCGCGCCGATTCCGGTACCGGTTACCGTCACGGCGGCCTCGCTGACGGCGCGATGCGCGGTCAGCACGGCTTCGATTTCGCCGAGCTCGATCCGGTGCCCGCGGACCTTCACCATGTGGTCGCGCCGCCCGAGATAGTCGAACGACCCGTCATCGAGCACCCGCACGAGGTCACCGGTCGCGTAGGGACCCCGGTGTGGTTCACGGCCCCAGTACCCGCGCATGACGGTCGGGCCCTCGACGACGAGCTCCCCCTCCTCACCGGGACCTGCCGCCGTTCCCCTCGCTGTCTGGGCCCACACGGTGTCGCCGCTGGCGGCGGTCCCGATAGGCACCGGCCGGTCGCGGGCCAGGTCGTCAGCGGCCACCTCATGACCAGTGCACACATTGGTCTCCGTGGGCCCGTACAAGTTGATGAGGCGCGCATCCGTCCAGGCGGCCAGCCTGCGGAGCTGCGAAATCGGGAACGGCTCGCCGGCGAACACGACCGCCCGCAACGGCTCCGGGGCTGGCCTGCGGAGCAGCCCGCCCGAGCTCATCATCAGGACGAGAGCGGACGGGACGGAGTACCAGATGCTGATCTGGCGGCGGTACAGGAACTCGGTGAGCTGCGCGGGCGCATAAGCCAGCTCAGCGGGGACGAGATGGACCGAGGCACCCGCGGAAAATGCCGCGTAGAGATCGAGCACGGACAAGTCGAAGGTGAACGGCGCGTGGTTCGCGAACCGATCCTCGGCGGTCACGCCGAGCAGCGTTGCCGCCCAGTCCACGAACGCGCGGGCATTGCGATGGCTGATGGAGACGCCCTTGGGCTGACCGGTCGAGCCGGACGTGTACAGGATATACGCGAGGTCTTCCGGCCCCACCGCCTCGTTGATGGGCGCCACCGGCCCGGCCGGAACCTCGGTCAGATCCAGGCATCGGGTGCCGTCGGGCAGGTGCGGCATGATGTGCCCGCTCCGGTCACGGGTCGCACAGACGATCCGCGCGGTGCAGTCCCGGGCCATCGTCGCGACCCGGGCCGCCGGCGTCGCCGCGTCCGCGGGAATGTAGGCCGCGCCGAGCCGCAGCGCTGCCTGCATCGCGGCGATGACCGCAGGGCTCTTGTCGTCCCAGATGAGCACGCGGTCGCCCCGCCCCGCGCCGAGTTCTCGCATCCGGTGCGCCAGCGCGTTGGCCATCAGGTCGAGCTCGGCATAGCGCAGGCCGCCCTCATGGCCCGCGACGGCCAGCCGGCCTGGGTAGCGCGCGGCCGCGGTGATCATCAATTCGTGCAGGCTGTTCACAGTCCCATCGTCCTTGCGACTAGTTCCCGCTGGATCTCAGTCGTCCCGGAGAAGATCATCGCCGGGACCGAATCTCGCAACTGCTGCTCGATCCCGGCGGCGGTCAGGTACCCGCTGCCGCCGAAGAGCTGGATCGCGTCCAGGCTGTTGGCCACCGCTGATTCCGACACGGCCACCTTGCTGAGCGCGGCCGCTTCGAGGTGGTCCTCCTGCCGGTCGAGCATCCAGCAGGCCCGGTAGAGCAGCAGCCGGCTGCTCTCCAGCCGCTGCTTCATGGTCGCGATGCGATGCGAGACGGCCTGGAAGTCGCCGATGCGGCGGCCGAACTGACGGCGGTCGCGGGCGTGCGCCACGCACCGTTCCAGCTGCTCCTCCATGAGCCCGAGGTACGCCGCGAACAGGCAGGCCCGTTCCCAGCCCATCGAGTGCTGGAAGATCGCGGCGCCCTGGCCCTCATGGCCGAGCCGGCGGTCCTGCGCGACGCGGCACTCCTGGAAGCGCACCCGGCCGGCGGGGCAGCCATCCAGGCCCATTTTCGCGAAGGGCTCGCTGACGACGACTCCCGGCGTGCTGGCGGGCACCGCGAACGCCGTGATGCCGAGGAAGCCCGCGCGGGGACTGGTCGTCGCGTACGTCACGATGATGTCCGCGTCGGGGGCGTTGCTGGCGAAAGACTTGTCCCCGTTGAGGACGTAGCCGTCGCCGTCGCGGCGCGCCGTCACCGCGAGGCGACTGATGTCGGAGCCCGCGTCGTCCTCGGTGATGGCGTTGGCGGCGATCAGGTCGCCGTTGGCGAGGCCGGACAGCATCGGCCCGCGCCGGCCCGCTTGGGCGTAGTCACGGATCGGCACCGCACCGGCCAGCAGGTGCGCGGAAACCGCGAAGACCAGGCCGGTGTCCGGGCAGC
>JAICUO010000350.1 GCA_025935815.1 Streptosporangiaceae bacterium | reverse complement strand
TGGCGTAGAAGTCGATGGCCGCCTGGACGTCATCGACCATGTAGCGGACACTGACCATCTGCTCTGGGCTGCTCATCGCTCCTCCTGGGTAGTTGCGCGGGCGGGTGCCGCGCCGATCGCCGCGAGCAGGAACCCGATCCGGGCTTGCAGTTCTGCGGCCATCCGCTGGAACGCCGGGTAGCTGTCGTGCGCGGTACCGCCAGCGCAGCGGGTGCCCAGCCAGCCGCACGAACGACGGCGGGGCGAACGCAGCCAACGACTCCACAGCAGCAAAATACATCAAACCACTTTGATATGTCATGCCAGGGGTCGCTTTCGCCGAAGCCCGCCGCGCCATCCGGCCGCCGTCACGCGCGACGCACGACCCGATGTGCCGCACCCGGCGGGTGATCTCGCGAACTGCCTCCATCCAGATCACGCGCCGGCACCAGCCACCCCGTAACCGCCATAAGTCCCGACCGTCCGGGCCTCTGGCAGCGGCCGGTCCGGTGCGGGCGTCATCTCCGTGCCGTCCATCGCGGCCCGGTTGCCCGCCAGTCCGCATCCCAGGCGGCCATCCGCCGCTTATCCAGCGCCCGGCGGCCCAGCACGCCGATGACTAGCATCAGGATCGCGAGAGCAACGACACTGAGGACCTGAGAGAGGAGCACCTGGCCCGACACCTGGGAATCCAGGAGAGGCTGACTGCTCAGCTGGCCATCACGGGTAACCCACACGCGGACCTTCGCGCCCGCGGCCGTGCCCGCCGGTTCCAGGACCTTGTCCGTCATCACCTTGCCGTCCGGCGCGGTCCATCGCGCTGGCACCCATGCATCCGCGGCACCCCATCCCCCCATCTGTGCGCTTGGCGCCGGCTCCAGCACTACCGCCGTGACCTGATGCCGGGCGGCCTGTTGCGCGATCTGGGCCCGGTGCGCCGTGGCGTGCATCCACGCACCGGATTGCTGGGCGGCAAAGGGCGCGGCCACGAAGAAGGCCACGACGACGACGGCCAGCAGAGCGGTCTCGATCAAGTCCGAAGCACGCCGCAGCGGGTTACGGTCGGGCCGCCGCCCGCGCGCGAACCTCTCAAGCCACGTCATCCGCGGCTGCCATTGCCTGGTGTCCACCGTTGTCACCTCGCCCTCGGCCGTAGAGCCGCACTCTCACGGTCTCGCGCTGCCGCGCAGGCCGTCAGGGCCCTAGCTACCGAACTGGAAAAGACCATCGCCCTTTTGTCAGGCGCTGTGCGGTCATACGTGTCATGCAACGGGACGGCTGCTAGAGGTCTGCGCGCGCCCTAATACCCGGGACGGGACCATAGCGACGGGGCCGTGAGCGTGGTTGAGCACTGCGTGCTGGATCGCCCCGATGGCCGGGTGGCGGCCGGGGGCGCCGTGCCTGCCGATCACGACGAGGTCCGCGCGGGAGGAGTAGCAGGCCAGGACCTTCGCGGGATGGTCATTTACCACGTCTAGCCGGACGGGGACCGCCGGATACTTGTCCCGCCAGCCGTCCAGGGCCTTGGACAGGGCGCTGCTTGCCTCGTCGAGGGCTTGCTCGCGGTGAGCGGAGTGACCGGGCCCGTCCCCGGCCAAGCCGCCGACCGCGGCGGGAAGCCAGCGTGAGTGGACGGCGACCAGGGTGGCATGACGCAGATCGGCTTCCTCGAAAGCGAAGCCCAGAGTGTCAGCGGTGTCGTGCGGGTCGCGGACACCGACGACCACCTCCAAGTGGGCGGCGCTCGTCTCCTCCTGGGCCACGACGACCGGGCAGGCGGCGTGCATGGACACGTACCTGCTGATCGACCCGAGCAGCATCGCGGCGAAACCGCCGACGCCGCGCGCGCCTACCACGAGCATCCGCGCATCGGTCCCGCAGTCGGTGACCGCCAGCGCCGGAATCCCGGTGAGCAGGTCGGCCTCGACGAGCAGGCCCGAAGTTACCTCTCCTGCCCGGCCAACGGCCTCGCCGAGCGCGCCCGCTGCCCGGGTACGCAAGGCGCTGGCCACCGTCTGCGGCACCGTGTCGTAGGCGTGCATTCGCGGCGGCATGGCAGGGGCTGACACGATGCGCAGCGGTACCCGGTGCCGTTGCGCCTCCCGCGCGGCCCACTCCGCCGCACGCAGCGACTCCTCCGAACCATCTACGCCTACAACGACCGGCATCGATTCCATCGAGCTCCCCTCCCTGCAGGCGCCTTATTCTCAGTGTGCTCAGGGTGCCCATCTAGCGGTACGGGCGAAGGTCCTGCGCTACCGAGGCCATCAGATAGGCGGCACCTCACCATCGCCGTGGGGGCGTCCGGCGGGACGGTGCTGACCTGGCGGGTCCCCGGCTCATGAGGAGGTCATGGCGCACGTCGCGAGCCGGCTGCCCCTCGTGCCGCGCTATCGCCAGAAGCTGCGCACGGTGCCGTTCCGCCTCGGGCGCCCGGTCTGGGTGGACGACCCGGACTTCGACCTGAGCTATCACATCCGGCGCACCGCCTTGCCCGGGCCCGGGAAGCGCCGCCAACTCGCCGACCTGATGGCGCGCGTGATGTCACAGCGACTCGACCGCGATCACCCGCTGTGGGAGTACTGGGTAGTGGAAGGGCTGTCCAGGAATCGCTGGGCGCTGATCTCCAAGGTGCACCACTGCATGATCGACGGAGTGGGCGGCGCCGACTTGTACCGCGTGATCCTCGAGCTTCCCCCCGAGCCGGTGCCGTCGCCGCAGGACAGCGACCAGGACCAGCCGCCCTCGGCGAACGCGCTCGCCGCCAGGGCCGCCGCGGACATGATGCAACTGCCCCTGCGGGGGACTCACGCGCTGACCGGCACCGTGGCCGACCCCGGCCGCACCATCCGGCAGGCCGCCGACATGGCCCTGGCCGTCGCGAGGTTCTCGCCCTCGCTGCAGCCCGCGGTGCCGTCTTCGCTGAGCGGGCCCATCGGCCGGCAACGGCGGTACGCCTGGGCCCGGGCATCCTTGCAAGACGTCAAGACGATCAAGCGCGAGCTCGGCGGCACGGTGAACGACGTCGTGCTCGCCGCGATCAGCGCCGGCTTCCGGGCGCTGCTGCTGAGCAGGGGCGAAGAGCCCCGGCGGCACGCGGTTCCGTCCCTGGTCCCCGTTTCCGTCCGCGCCCCGGGAGACCACGGCGGCTTCGGGAACCAGGTGTCGGCCACGGTGACCGACCTTCCCGTCCACGTCGCCGACCCGGCGGAACGGCTCGCCGCCGTTCGGGCCGAACAGGATTCGCTGAAGGCCTGCCACGAGGCGATGATCGGCCAGGCCCTCGTCGCCCTGGGCCGCTACAGCGCCTACCCGCTGACGTCGTGGCTGGTCAGGAAGGCGTTCTGCCTGCCCCAGCGGGAAATCGTCACGGTCACCACGAATGTGCAGGGCCCCCGTCAGCCCCTTCATTGGATGGGACGCCGGCTTGAGGAGATCATCCCCTACGTCCCCATCGCGAGCACGGTCCGCACCGGCGTCTCGATCTTCAGCTACGGCGACGCCATCAGGTTCGGCATCACCGGCGACTACGCGGCCAACCCGGACCTGGACGTGCTGGCCCGGGGCATTGAGCACGGCGTATCCGAGCTGCTGCTAGCGGCCCGGCAGCGCGCGGCCGCCGCGGCCGGCCAAGCCCGCCCGGCCTAGCTCGCCAGGGCCTCGCCTTCCGCCCACGCGCGGTCCAGGAACCCGGCGATCTCGGCGGTCAGCCGGGCGGGGCATACCCACAGCTCGGCGAACGTGCGCGTGCGGATGAGCCGCGCGTCGGGAAGCTGGCGCGCGAGCCGCTTCGCGTCGGCGAAGGGGTGGATGGGGTCTGTCCCGTGCCCGAGCACGAGCGCCGGCGCGGTGATAGCGCGCCGCTGCTCGACGGTCGGGGCGATGGGCCCCATCAGCATCCCCCGCAAGATGGCGGAGATCTCGTTCGGGTCCGAGCCGATGACGCTGACCAGCGAGTCGAGCGAGTCGATACCCGACGAGGGCACGTGGGAGGCAACCCAGGAGACCAGCCGCAACGGGATCCGGGCGTAGCGCACCTGCAGCAGCAGCGGGACGAAGGTGAGCGCCGCCGCCGGGGCGGCGGTCTCCAGCACCGGCATTCCCAGGATCAGGCCGCGCACCCTCCCCGGTGCCTGCGCGGCGGTGAGCAGGCTCACGTTGGTCCCCAGCGACATCCCGCCGAGTACCGCCTGATCCACGCCGAGCTCGTCGAGCAGGGCCAGCACTTGCTGGGCGTAGCTGTCCATGCGGTGCGCCCGGGGCTGCCCGGTCTTGTGGCTCTGGCCGTGGCCGAGCAGGTCCAGCAAGATGACCCGGTTGCCCCGGGCCGCCAGGTCCCGGGCCAGGCCGCGGCTCAGCTTGCTGTCGAACAGGATCGGGTGCAGCCATACGAGCACCCGGTCCCCTGAGCCGTGGACCTCGTAGTTCAGCTCGTACTGACCCCAAGCTAGCGTGTGCATCACGCTTCTCATCTTTGGCCGCGGCCTATCCCGGCGCACCGGGGCCGAAGACCCTTCACGGATGACATTCGTCCCTGGACACCGCTCACGCAACGTCACCGTCGTCTTCCCGCACGCCCGCCACTACATCCAGGAAGACGCTCCTGAGGAGGTCGCGGCGGCTATTCGCCAGGTATTCTCCGCGCCCCAGGGCCGGCCGCCCGGCCGGACATGGCTGGCCCGGTGATAAGGGTCCCGGCCTGGCCGGCCAGCAGGGCCTGCGCGTCAGCGAGCCGCCCGATGGCGGCCAGCTTGCCAGTGGCCTCGACGAACCGGCACACGGCCTCGACCTTAGGCCCCATCGACCCGGCCGGGAATTCGCGCTGTCGCAGTTCGGCGGCCGTGGCGCGGCGGATCGGCCGGGCCTGCGGGGTGCCATACCCGTCCTGGACCGCCGTCACGTCGGTGAGCAGCAGCAGCGCGTCCGCACCGAGCTCGCGGGCCAGCAGCGAGGCGGTCAGGTCCTTGTCCACGACCGCCTCGACGCCGCGGGCCACGCCATCGCGGATCACGACGGGCACGCCGCCTCCGCCGGCGCAGACCACGATGGCCCCGGTGGCGAGCAGGACGCGGATGGCGGGCAGGTCGGGCAGCCCGGCGGGCTCGGGCGAGGGCACCACCCGGCGCCACCGGGCGCCGTCCCGGCGGATCACCCAGTGCCCGCTCGCGGCCAGTGCCCGGGCCTGCTCCTCGCCGTAGACCGGGCCGACGAACTTGGACGGGTCCGCGAAGGCCGGGTCGTCCGGGCTGACCAGGGTCCGGCTGATCAGGCAGGTCACCGGGCGGCCGGGCAGCGCGTTGTGCAGCGCCTGGACGAGCCAGTAGCCGATCATGCCCTGGGTCTGCGCGCCGAGCACGTCAAACGGGTACGGCTTGCTTATCGCCGGGTCGTGGGCGCTTTCCAGCGCCAGCATCCCGACCTGGGGGCCGTTGCCGTGGGTGATGACCAGGTCGTGGCCAGCGGCCAGCGGCGCCAGCGCCCGGACCGCCGCCACGACGTGCGCCTCCTGGATGCCGGCCTCCGGCGGCTCGCCGCGCTGGAGCAGCGCGTTGCCGCCGAGCGCGGCCACGATCCTCATATCCGCTTCTCCAGCCGTAGCTGACGGCCCAGGTCGGTCAGGTAGCGGAATTCGGCGGCGGTGAGGTCGGTCTCCTTGAGCAGGTTGCGCCCGTGCAGGTTCATGTCAGACTCCGTCCCGCTCGATGGGGCACGTCATGCAGCGCGGCCCGCCCCGGCCGCGGCCCAGCTCGCTGCCGGCGATGGTGATGACCTCGATGCCGTGCTTGCGCAGCATGGTGTTGGTGGCGACGTTGCGCTCGTATCCGACGATAACGCCGGGCGCCACGGCCAGGTAGTTGGTGCCGTCGTCCCACTGCTCCCGTTCGGCGGCCATGATGTCCTCATCGGTGCTCAGCACTGTGACCGTGTCCACCCCGAGGATCCCGGCGACGGTGTCCCACAGGTCGTGGTTGCGGGTCACGGACACGGTCCGGTCGTCGCCGTTCGGGGTCAGGGTCCAGGACCGCGGCTGGCGCTCCAGGTAGGGGTACTGGACGAAGGTGGCCCGGTCGATCATGGTCATGACCGTGTCCAGGTGCATCATGGCCCGTGAGGCGGGCAGCTCGACGGCGATGACCCGGCTGGCCTGGCCGGCCTGGAACAGGGCGCTGGCCAGCAGCTCGACCGCCATCGGGGTGGACCGCTCGCCCATCCCGATCATGACCGCGCCGTGCCCGAGCACGTGCACGTCGCCGCCTTCGATGGTGGCCGGCTGGTGGCTGGCGTCGTCGTCGCCGTAGTAGCGGGCGAAGTCCGCGGCGGCGAACATCGGGTGGAACCGGTAGATGGCCCGGCTGTGCAGGGTCTCCCGCTGCCGGGCGGGCTTGGCCATCGGGTTGACCGTCACGCCCTGGTAGATCCAGCACGAGTTGTCCCGCTGGAACAGGTGGTTCGGCAGCGGCGGGAGCACGAAGTCGTCGGCCCGCAGCATGTCCCATCTCAGGCTGTGCGCCCCGGCCGGGTGCAGGTCGGCCTTGAGCACGCCGCCGACGAGGAACTCAGCCAGGGCCGGGCCGTCGAGGTCGTCGAACAGCGTGCGCAGCGGCGTGATGAGGTTCGGCCCCAGCATCTCCGGCGTGCACAGCCGGTCCAGCACGAACGCCCGGCCCGCGGGCAGCTCGAGGGTCTCGCCCAGGAGCTGCCCGAAGTAGTGGACCCGCACGCCCTTCTCGCGGAGCTCCTCGGCGAAGGCGTCGTGCTCCTCCTTGGCCTTCTTGGCCCACAGCACGTCGTCGAACAGCAGCTCGCCGATGTTCCGCGGGGTCAGCCGGGACAGCTCCAGGCCGGGCCGGTGCACGATGACCTGGCGGAGCTGGCCCGCTTCTGACTGGACGCTGAAGGTCATGTCATGTCACCTCTCCGTTCCGCCGTCATCCGGGGCCGGCGCCGGCGACCTTCAGCCTGCCCATGGGGCGACCGGCGCCAAACGGGGTGTAAGTCCCTAAGATCCGGGCGAATAGGCACCTTCGGCCGAACGCCCGGGGCTGCCAGGGCATTAGGTCCCGCCACGATGGGGCCATCCGCCCCTGCCCGGCCGGGCGGGGCCGCGATGCGATCGACATGAAGCCACAGCCGTCTTTAGAGAAAGGCACCACGAGATGAGCACCTTGCTGCGCAGGGACCCCCGGACGATGTTCCCCGACCTGGTCGAGTGGTTCGAGGAGCCCTTCGTGACGCTTCGCCCCTACCTGGCCCAGCCGATCCGGATCGAGGACTTCGTCGAGGATGGCCACTACCTGGTCCGCGCCGAGCTGGCCGGGATCGACCCGGCGAAGGACGTGGAGGTCACGGCCGGCTCCGGCTACCTGACCATCCGCGCCGAGCGGCACGACAAGACCGAGGGCAAGCACCGGACCGAGTTCCGCTACGGCTCGTTCTCCCGCAGCCTGCCGCTGCCGGGCGACGCCAACCCCGACGACATCACGGCGACCTGCGACCACGGCATCCTCACCATCTCCGTCGGCCTCAAGGCCGCCAAGAAGGACGAGGTCAAGAAGATCGAGGTCAAGCCATCCAAGTAGCGCCCACGCTCACGCCATGGCACTGGCCCCTCCCGGTTAAGGCGGGGGCCAGTGCCATGCCCGGGTCATCAGTCACCGCGAAACTGGACCTATGACCCTGCCGTGGGCGGGTCCGGCGGCCGCAGCGTGCAGGCGTACGCAACGTCAGTTGACGGAGGTTACCGATGAACACGCGGCCTTCACTTGACCAGCTCGGCCTTGGCATGGGGAAAAAGGCCCGGCTGCACCGCATCCTGCACGAGCACGGGGTGCGCAACGGCACCGCGATCTTCTTGCCCTACGACCACGGGCTGGAGCACGGCCCCCGGGACTTCGCCGGCCATCCCGAGTCCGGTGACCCCCGGCACATCATCCAGCTCGCCGTTGAGGGCGGCTTCAACGGCGTCGCCCTCCAGATCGGCCTGGCATCGAAGTTCTACTGGGAGTTCGCCGGCGAGGTGCCGCTGGTGCTCAAGCTCAACGGCAAGACCGACATCCCGTCCCCCGCCGACCCCGTCTCGCCAGTGAACGCCACGGTGGAGGAGGCCGTGCGGCTGGGCGCGGACGCGGTCGGCTACACGCTCTACGTCGGCACGCCCGGCCAGGAACGAGACTTCGCCCAGTACCTGCGGGTGCGCGAGGACGCCGAGCGGTTCGGGATGCCGCTCATCGTCTGGTCCTACCCGCGCGGCGCGGCCATCGACGCCAAGGGCGGCAAGGACTCGTTCTACGCGGTCGACTACGCCGCGCGGACCGCCAGCGAGCTCGGCGCCGACATGGTCAAGGTGAACTTCCCCCAGCCGGGCAAGCGGGACG
>JAICUO010000669.1 GCA_025935815.1 Streptosporangiaceae bacterium | reverse complement strand
GGGGACTGTTCATCGTCACCGCCTACAGCAGCCGCTGGAGCTGGTACCCCGCCCACGGCGGCAAGTACGTCTGGGCAGCCCTCCCCCTCCACCCCCACCCCCCCGCCCCCGAGCACCCCCCCCCCGACCCAGACCCCAGCCAGAGGAAGGCACCCCCATGCAGCCCGGCGCACTGCCGCAGTTCACCCGCACCGACCTAGACCGGCTCAAGCTCGCCGCCGACATCATCCTCCGGCTAGCCGAGGACGACGCGATACCCGGGCCCCTGGAGGAAGAGCTGATCATCTTCCGCGACCGCGTAGAGCACGCCCTGCTCCAGCCCGCCAGCCCGGCCGCGTAAGCCCGGCCGATGCCAGCCCCCCGCCACCCCGCCGGCCCGCAGCACGGCACCACGCCCGCCGCCGCGCCGCCCGCCATCGCGCACGTCATCGCGCTGCTGGCCCGCATCGAGGCCACCACCGCCCGCCTTGAGGCCAAAGTCAGCGCGGCCCTGGCCGAGCTCGCCAGGCCGCCCCGGCCTGCGGGACGCCCGGCACCCCCGCCGCCGAAGGCACGCCACGCCCCCGGGCACCCCCCAGGCGGCCGGCCGCCATGCCCGCGCCGCCGGCCCTGGCCGCCCGGCATGCACCGGTGCGCGCACTCCCGGAGCAGCCAGTGAGCGACAGCATCACCCGGGAAGCCGCGCGCGAGACGGCCGCGATCGCGGCCGGGCTCTCCAGGGCCGAGGCCGGGCAGCGGGCACAGCGCGCCTTCGACTCAGCCAACGACATCCGCGCCCGCTTGCAGGGCCTGCCCGACATCGCCAAGCGCGCCCACGCAGTCAGCCGCGCCCGGGCATGGGCCGAGATCCTCCAGCACATGGACAGCACCGAAGAACCAGAATTCTGCGGCTGCGCCCGCGACCGCACGCCGCCCGCCGTCGCGCGGGCCGCATGGGCCGCCTGGGACTGGCTCGCAGGGCTGGCGCGGCTGCTGAGCCCCGCCACGTGGGCGCAGGTGATGCGGGACCTGCTCGGGACCGAGCCGGTCACCTTCTACCAGCACGCCCCGGCAGCGCCCGGCAGCACGGCCAGGCAACCGGCCGAGCGCGACGCCGGCCAGGACAAGAACATATTCAATATCTTATTTACACCGAGTGTACTCACGGGTGCTCGGCCCACGGGCGCACAAAGCAGCGCCCCGCGCCGCCCGCCCCCCGGCCGGTCAGCCTTACCCCCAAGGCCAACGGCAAGGTCAACGTCAACGGCAGGGAAAGCGGAAGAAGGCACCTATCGGCGGCGGCCGGGGAAATGCGCCCGCCCGCCGCCGCGCCCCCATTATGGGCGCCTCCCGGCCCCGTCAAGCGAAACCGCCTTGACAGGGCCGTCCGGCAACAGCAGGCAGCAGCAGCCACCCCGGATCACCAGCGCAGGCGACCAGCCGGCTCGCCAGCGCGAAAGCGCAGGCCAGGGCGGCAACGGCAGCCAGCCCCAGTCAGCCCGAAGTCAGGAAACCCAGCATGACACCACCAGCAGCAACCGTGCATAACGGCACGAAACGGACATGGGCTAGGACCGGCCCGACCATTCGAATCACGCCACCTGACATGCCGTTATGACCCGCAGCAACCCCTCCGGCGGATACCGCCAAACCCATTGACTTATTGCGCGTTTACCTCGCAACGGAACGTGGTGAATGCGAATTTACGCATTTGGCTCGTTCCCCCGGGCCGTTCCAAATGGCCGGTAACGCGGTGCGGCCCCGGAAGCGCGATGCTTCGGGGGCCGCACCAGCATGTTCTGCCAGCCGTGATAAGCGAACCGCTAATCGGTCCACCAGTCCTCGTCGCCATCGCCCTTGCCGGGTCCCTTGGCGGCGCCGTTGGCGGCCGGGGCAGGCGCGGGCCGGGCGGGAGCGACCGGAGCGGGCGGGGCCGCCGGAGCGCTCTCCTGGATCGCGGGCTTGGCCGGCGGGGCGGCGACCTGCGAGTCCATGGTCGGCATGGACGGCATGGCCATGCCCATCTGTCCGCCCAGCAGCTGGCGGACCTGCGCCAGGTGACCGGAGATGTTGTCCTTCTGGCGGGTCAGCTCGTCAACCTCGCGCTGCGAGGTGACCCGGCGGCGCTCGGCCTCGGTCTTCGCCTCGCTGAGCAGTGCCTCGGCCTGTGCCTTGGCCTGGGACACGATCTGGTCGGCGTTCTTCTTCGCGTTCGACACCAGCTGGCGGGCGTGCTGGTCGGCATCGCGGCGGGTCTGGTCGGCTTGCGCCGACGCCTTCGCGGCCCGCTGCTCGGCGGTGGACGCGCGCTGCTCAGCCTCCGACACCAGCTTCTGCGTGGCGGCCTGGGCAGCGGACAGCCGCTCGGCCTCCTGGCGCTCGGCCTCCTCACGGCGGGCGGCCAGCTGGATCTCGAACTCGGCCTCGGCCTGCGCCCGCTGCGCCTCGGACTCCTCCAGGATCCGCTGCGCCTGCGACCGCATCTCATCGGCCTGCCGCTTCGAGGTGGTGAGGATCTCATCCCGCTCGCGCTTGGCGTTCGCCTTGAGCTGGGCAACCTCACGCTCGGTGGTGGTGCGGAGCTTGGCGATGTCCCGCTCGGTGGCCGCGCGCTTCTCGGCGACCTCGTGATCGGCGGTGGCCCGGACCTTGGCGACCTCGCGCTCGGTGGTCGAGGTCAGCTCGTCAGACTCGCGGCGGGCGGAGGTGCGGATCGAGTCCGCCTCCCGCTCGGCCGCACCGCGCACGTCGTCGGTTTCCCGCTTGGCGTTCGCGCGCAGTTCCGCCGCCTCGTTCTCAGCGGCGGCGCGGAACTCGGCGGCGTCAACCTTCGAGGCGGCCTTGATCTCGTTGGCCTCGGACCGGGCGGCCTGGACGAGCTCGGTGGCCTGCTCCTCAGCCAGGCGCAGCAGCTGCTCAATCCGGGCGCCAAGGCCGGAGTAGGTCGGGCGCTCCTGCTCCTGGATCTGCCGGTGCGCGTCGCCCAGTTCGCGGCGGGCGGCCAGCGCGTCCTCCTGATGC
Source organism: Streptosporangiaceae bacterium (assembly GCA_025935815.1). Classification (GTDB taxonomy): domain Bacteria; phylum Actinomycetota; class Actinomycetes; order Streptosporangiales; family Streptosporangiaceae; genus Trebonia. The sequence goes on along the minus strand of JAICUO010000669.1, from coordinate 1,181 downwards.
CGACGGACCTCGGCAGCGAGCTGCCGGATGTGCTCATCCACCTGGTGCGGGTCATAGCCGCGCATCACCTTGGCGAAGTCACGTGGTGGGGTCTCTTCGAAGAAACTGGTTAGTTGCGCGTCAATGTCCGATTGCATGTGGCCTATATCCTGGCTAGACGGGGAAACGGCAGGCGGGGTCATCGGCCGGGTTGTCGCCGGCACTGCCCGGCTCTGCGGCGTCCAAACTCGGAACCTCTAAAGCCCAGTGTTTCCCGAACCCTGTGGCCCCGGGTTGATGGCGCTGCATCGCGGACTCCGGCGAGTTTCTCGCCCAGTGACAGGCACACTACTCCGCCTCCGCCGTGTCCGTGGGGTCTTCGGAGGCTTTTGTCGCTGCCCTAGCAGGCAGTCTATGGGGCGCTCGGCACCCCATGCGTCCGGGTGGGCACCCTTGAAAGATCACGTTTCGTGGATGTCAGCGGGCCCCCCAAATCACCGCAAACCATCAGGTCACCCGCGCAGTCCGCAACTTACCCGCCGTGCGGCTGGACCAGCTCCGTCAAGACGCCGCCGAGGTCGGCCGGATGCAAGAAAGCGATCGATGCCCCCATCGACCCGTGCCGCGGCCGCTCGTCGATCAACCGGACCGCACCCGCCCCGCCGATCACCGCCAGCGCCTCCGTGACGTTCGCCACAGCGTAGCCCACGTGGTGGAGCCCCTCGCCCCGCCGGGCGAGGAACTTGCCGACCGGGGTGTCATCGGCCAGCGGCTCGAGCAACTGCACGTACGACGCGGAAGGCGCAGCTGAGACCGCTAGCATCGCTTCCTTCACGCCCTGCTGCTCGTTGACCTCCTGACTCACGACGGCCAGCCCGAAGACAGACGTGTACTTCTCGATGGCCGCTTCCAGGGACCGGCATGCGATCCCCACATGATCGATACGTTGCAGCATGCTGGGTATCGTTCCAGGTAAGTAGTACCAGCAATGAGGGAGGCCCCATGCCGGACCCAGTGATCATCGGCGGGGCGCGCACCCCGGTTGGACGCCTGCTCGGCTCGCTGGCGGGCTTTTCCGGCGCGGACCTCGGCGGCCTCGCGATCAAGGCGGCGATCGAGCGCGCCGGCATCGCCCCGCACGACGTCGAGTACGTGATCATGGGCCAGGTGCTGCAGGCCGGCGCCGGGCAGATCGCGTCCCG
>JAICUO010000578.1 GCA_025935815.1 Streptosporangiaceae bacterium | reverse complement strand
GGCTTGGTCAGGTAGTCATCCGCCCCGAGGTCAAGCGCGTCCGCCTGGTCGTATTCACCGTCCTTGGCTGACAGGACGAGCACCGGCACCCAGTTCTCCGCCGCCCGCAACTCCTGGCACACCCGGTATCCCGACAGCCCCGGCAGCATGATGTCGAGCACGACGCTGTCGTAGGCGCCCTCGCGAGCCAGGTGCAGCCCCGTCACCCCGTCGTGAGCCAGGTCCACGACGAAACCCTCGGCCTCCAGGCCCCGCTTCACGGCGGCGGCCAGCCGCCGCTCATCCTCCACGACAAGCACCCGCACTCCCCCAGTCTCGCCGACGCCCGCCACCATCGCGAACGCTTCTCAGCTTCCGCACAGTGTTTTCCCAGGGCAGAAACCCAACCGCATCGCCGCGGCGGGAACCAGAGGCGAGTTGAAACTTACATCTCGGTTTAGCATTGCCGCCGGCGACAGAGGTCAATTACCGGATCACCGATGGTCAGGTTAAGGCGGGGCGGCCGGGCTGAGTAAAAAATTTACTATTGTCCAGGTCATTGGGGCCTGGGCGGGAACGCGGGTACGGAATGATGACGAAAATGTCATCTTGCCTTTGGCGCGCCTGGGATTGCGCGACCAACACGTGCCTGGCTCGCTTCCCTCAGTTGACCTGCGCAATCGGTTGCACCGAGTAAGGGCGGGCATCCGGCCCTCTAGGAGATTCGCGAAATCGATTGTGCGGATGGCCCGGAAACCAGGCGCCAGCCCCGGATTCCGATGTTGACCCCCCGCAGTGGTGCCAGAGAACATACGGAGAGCACGCGCTCAGCTGGCAGGTGACAGTGCCTCATCCGGATCGGATCCTGATCGTCGATGACGAGCCAAAGATACGCTCGTTCGTCGGCCGGGCGCTGTCTGCTGCCGGGTATGCCACCGAGTTCGCCGCCAGCGGGGCCGAAGGGCTGCAGTCCGCGCTCGACGGACATTACGACCTTGTCATCTTGGACCTGGTAATGCCCGACCTGGACGGCCGGCAGGTGCTCGGCAGGCTGCTGCGGGCGCACCCGGGCCAGGCCGTCATCGTCTTGTCGTGCGTAGCGGACGTGGCAGCGAAGGTCGACTGCCTGGAGCGGGGCGCGCAGGACTACCTGACTAAGCCGTTCTCGCTCGCGGAGTTGCTGGCCCGGGTCCGGGTCCGGCTGCGCGGCGACGTGGGGCTGGAGGTGCTGGCCAGGGCAGCCGCCCACGCCCCGCCACCAGGGACGGCCCCGACGACCACGGAGGCGTCCGCAGCGCCCGGGGAGCTGATCAGGGCGGGCGGGGTCACGCTCGATACCGGCCGGCTAGTCGCCGACATCGGCCACGGGCCGGTTCCGCTGACCCGGCTGGAGTTCCTGCTGCTGCGCGAGCTCGCCGAGCATCCCGGCCAGTCCGTGCCCAAGGTCAGGCTGCTGGCGTCGGTCTGGGGTTACGACTTTGACCCCGGCTCGAACGTCGTCGACGTCTGCGTGCGCCGGGTACGCTCCAAGCTGGGCTTTGACCTGATCAAGACGGTGCGCGGTGAAGGCTACCAGCTCGCTGCCCGATGAGGACGCTTCGGGGCCAGCTGCGATCGCGCAGAGCCGGGCCAGCCGGCCGCGGCCGCGCCTCGCGAGGCGGATCGCGGCGGGCCTGCCCGCTCAGCCCGCGGCCAGGAACGCGCCCCGGCTGTCGGGCATCGACCTGGCGTGGGCGATCTTCTCGGCGCTCAACCTGGTCGCGATCTTCTGGTTCGAGAACTGGGAGACGATCCCGTTCCACTTCATCTGGATCAGCCTCACGGTGCTGTACGGGTTCCGTAGCTGGGCCTCCCGGCCAACCATGTGGGTGCTGGCCATCGTCATGGTGACGACGAGCGCCGGCATCGGCCTTGACGTCTACCGGGGCACCGAGCCGGCCCAGGAGCTGACCGAGGTCCCGCTGATGGCGGCGGTGTTCTGGGCCATGGTGTGGCACGTGCACCGCAAGCAGGCCGCCGAGAACGAGTACCACGTCATCAGCGAGGCGAACGCGCGCATGCTGAGCGATCAGCGGCAGTTCGTGCAGGACGCGGCGCACCAGCTGCGGACCCCGATCACGATTGCCCTGGGGCACGCGGAGCTGCTGTCCGACAGCCTGGCCGGCCGGGCTGCCGCGGCCGGCCGGGCTCCCGCGGCCGGCCGTACGATCCCGGCCAAGCGGACGGCTCGTGGCCTGCGCCAGGAGCGCCAGGACATCCGCGTGGTGATCGGCGAGCTATTCCGGCTGCGCCGGATCGCGCAGAACCTGCTCGTCATCGCGGCGGCCTCCGATCCGGAGTTCCTGCAGCCCGAGCCCGTCTCCCTCGACCAGCTCGCGGCCGACGTCATCTGCCGGTGGCGCCCCACGGCCAGCCGCCGCTGGCAACTCGGCCGGCTGGACCCGGTGACGTTGCCGGCCGACCAGGAACGGCTCAGCCTGGCGATCGACGCCCTGCTTGACAACGCCGTCCGGCATACCGCTGAGGGTGATGTCATACAGTTGTCTGTCGTCAGGAGCGAGCCGGGCACTCCGGCGCGGCTGATCGTCAGCGATGGCGGCAGCGGCATACCGGAAGACCAGCAGCACCTGATCTTCGAGCGGTTCCGCACCGGCCGCGGCAGCCAGTCGCGGGGCACCGGCCTGGGGCTTGCCCTCGTCCGGGCGGTCGCGCGGGCACACGGCGGCGACGTGAGCGTGCGCAGCACGCTCGGCGCGGGCAGCGAGTTCGAGGTAACGCTGCCGGCCCCGGCCGGCAGCGCCCGGGACCCCGGAGCCGCCGAGCAGTGAGGGTCGTCGAACGGTGCGGGCCGGTAACTAGCGAGGCCCGCGGGCAGTGAGGGAGTCCAAGGCGGTGACGGATCAGGTACGCCGGGCCACCCGGCTAGTAGCCCAGCACAAGCTCGGCGCCGCGATGGCGGCCCTGCTCGTGCTAGCGGCCATCGTCGGGGTGGCCAGCGGATCGCTGAACGGCGCGTCGCCGGGAACGGCGGGAGCCCCGCCGGCCACCCAGCCGGCCGCCGCACCCGCCTTCACGCTGGCCGCCCTGGGCACGCCGGGCCAGGGCGGCCCAGCCGGGCTCGCAATGGGCAGTCGGCAGGTCTCGTTGAGCCAATATCAGGGCAGGCCGCTCATCGTGAACTTCTGGGCCTCCTGGTGCGTGCCCTGCCAGCAGGAGACGCCCTTGCTGGCCAGCTTCTACAAGGCCCACGGCGGGCAGGTGGTCATCGTTGGCGTCGACGCCACCGACTCGGCCGCCAAGGCGATCGCCGTCCTCCAGGCCAAGGGCGTCACTTACCCGACCGGCGCCGACCCCCACCTCGCCATCGCCGACGCCTACGACGTCGCCGCCTTCCCCCAGACGTTCTTCCTCGACGCGGCGCACCGCGTCGTCGACCGGGTTTTCGGCCCGCTGACGACCGCCCGCCTGGACAAGGGCGTCCAGCTCATGACAGCGAAAGACGACACGTCGGGCACGTTACGGTTGGTTACATAAAGGAATGAGACGGTTACTCTCCGGGAAAATATGCGGATGTGACATCTGAGCCGCGGCGCGCCATTGCCCTGGCGCTGGCGGCCGCCATGTGCGCCGGAGTCAGTTCCTGCGGGATCTTGGAGATGACGGGGGGTACCGCTCCGCCCCGGCCGGGCACCGTCGCGAAGTCCACCGGGCGGGCGCTCAGCGACCGGGCCATCTACGCCGGGATCGCGCCCACCGTCGTCGACGTGAGCTCGTCACTGCGCTACGACGCCGAGACCGCCGACGGGACCGGCTTCGTGATCAACGCGGCCACCGCGCTGATCCTCACTAACAACCACGTCATCCGGGACGCCACCGAGGTGACCGTGACGCTCACCTCGACCGGCAGGCGGTACCCGGCCAGGATCGTCGGCACCGACGTGCCCGCGGACGTGGCCCTGCTGCAACTGCAAGGCGCGGCGGGCGCGAACGGTCCCGTCATCCCCGGCCTGGTCGCGGCGCCGGTCGGCGACTCCGAGGCGATAACGGCAGGAGCGCCGGTGCTGGCCATCGGCAACCAGGCGGGCGCCGGCGGGCCGCCGGCGGTCACCACGGGCGTCATCAGCGGCCTCGGGCAGACCATTCAGGCCAACGACGCCGGCTCCGGGTTCACCGAGACGCTGCACAACATGCTGCAAACCAGTGCCCGCATCGCTCCCGGAGACTCCGGCGGCCCCCTGGCCGACCGGGCCGGCCAGGTCATCGGCGTGAACACCGCGGCCGGGTCCGGCGCCGGCGACCGGTCCGGCTACGCCATCCCGATCGACGACGCGCTGACCGCGGCGCGGCTCATCGCCGCCGGGCAGCCGGCCCCGGGCGTGACGATGGGCACGCACGGGTTCCTCGGGGTGGTACTCGCAGGGCCAGGCGGTGCTCATCCAGGCGGTGCTCACCCCGGCGGCGCTCATCCCGGCGGCGCTCATCCCGGCGGCGCTCATCCCGGCGGTGCTCACCCCGGCGGCGCTCACCCCGGCGCAACGAACCCGCGCACTCCCACCGGCAGGGCATCCGCTCCTCCCGCCTGCGCGCCGACCATCGCCGCCGCGGCGGTGTCCGCCCCGGCACCCTCCTCGCACCCGGGGGCGCTGGTCGCCGGGGTGCTGTGCGGGACCGGGGCAGCGGCGGCCGGCCTGGCCGCCGGCGACGTCATCACGAGCGTCAACGGCCACCGGATAACCTCCCCGGGCGTGCTCACCGCGCTCGTGAGCGCCCGCCAGCCGGGCACCTCGGTCACGGTGACCTGGATCAGCGCCAGCGGCCACCCGCGATCCAGGAAGGCCCGGCTCGATACCGCCCCGGCCGTGTTATGCGGGGGATACCCGCCAATCCCGCAACTCACGGGTGTCTTTGACTCTCCCCGTCACTGTCATCACCGTGGCAACGGAAATTGCGGAATATCCGATTCACTCGCCGGGCGGCAGCCCCCTGAGCCCCGGCCGCGCCGCGAGTGCCGTGACTTATG
>JAICUO010000879.1 GCA_025935815.1 Streptosporangiaceae bacterium | reverse complement strand
CGAACTCTCGCTCGGCGGCCTTCGGGCTGGCATCCCACTCGCTGCCCGGCGTCGGATTCAACGGAATGACGTTGACGTGCACCAGCGGCCCCAGCGCACCGTGCAGCCGCTTGCCCAAAAGGTCTGCCCGCCAAGGCTGGTCGTTGATATCGCGGATCAACGCGTACTCGATCGATACCCGTCGTCCGGTCACGTCGGCGTAATATCGCGCCGCCTCAAGCGCTTCGGAGACCTTCCACCGGTTGTTGACCGGAACGAGCGTGTCACGCAGTTCGTCGTCCGGCGCGTGCAGCGACAGCGCCAGCGTGACACCTAGGCGTTCGTCTGCGAGCTTTCGGATCGCCGGCGCCAGCCCCACCGTCGACACCGTCACCGACCGCGCCGAGATGCCGAACCCGTGCGGTGGCGTCTCGGTGATGCGACGCACCGCCGCCAGCACCCGGTTGTAGTTGGCCAACGGCTCGCCCATCCCCATGAACACGATGTTGGACACCCGGCCGCCCTCGGCGGCCAGCAGCCGCTCCCCCGCCACGACCTGGGCGACGATCTCGGCGGTGGACAGGTTGCGGGTCAGCCCCGCCTGCCCGGTCGCGCAGAACGGGCACGCCATTCCGCATCCGGCCTGGGATGACACGCACATCGTCACCCGATCGGGGTACTTCATTAGCACCGATTCGACGAGGGCGCCATCCAGGGCACGCCAGACGCTCTTGCGGGTCGCGCCGCGATCGGCCAGCAGGGCCCGCTCCTCGGTCAGCAGCCGCGGCAGCAGCTCGCTGGCCAGCGAGTCGCGCAGCGCGGCCGGGAGGTCGGTCATGTCCTCGCCCGTGTCGGTATACCGCCCGAAGTAATGGCGAGACAACTGATCTGCCCGGAACGGCCGCTCGCCGAGGTCGGCGACGGCCTGCCGGCGCGCCGCCAGGTCCAGGTCAGCGAGATGGCGGGGCGGACGAGACACGTGAGACACCTACAGACATTACCTGGACGTGAGGACTTGATCGCGGAGGGCAAACCGACAGATATTTATAATATGGCAATAATGCGGTCAGGCTCGGAGAACGCTCAGCAGCCGGCCACGCTGCTGGACAGCGTGAGCCCGTATGGGAGCCGTCGGCTCACGGTTGAGTACGACGGCGTCACCACGGCCGCCTACTTGCACGATGAGGACTCCATCATCGCCGCGGCCTGGATAGCCAACCACGTGCGCGCCCCGCGCGCCGCCGAGGCCAGCCGCCTGGGCGACGGGCAGACGCCGCTGATGCCGGCCGCGCGCACCAAGCACCCGCGCGGCCGGCCGCCGCTGGACCTGGCCACGCTGCAAGCCCTGTGGTTCGAAGAAGGTGACGGCGTGGCCATCTTGGAGCGCGGCACGCTGCTCGCGGTCATCCCCGGCTGGGCGGACATGAGCCGGGGCATGCCCGGGTACAGCCGGGACGTGATCGGCCAGACGCCGTTCGGCTGGTCGCTGGACGACGCCCTTGAGGGCCTCGGGCCGCGCGTCGAGCGGGCCAAGGACTACTGGCAGTGGCGTCAGTCGGCAACCGGGTGGGAGCAGTTCCAGCAGGCCGCGCTCAGCCACCTGACCAAGCACCTGGGGCCGGGCGCGCACTACTGGGACGGCGCGCAGGGCAAGCAGCCGTCAGTCGGCATCTCCGAGCGGCCGCCCACGAGGGACCGTCCCTACACGGTGCTGTCCACCGTCGGGATGTCGGCGCAGCGGATGCCCGTCGTGGAGCAGGTCATTGACGACCCGACCGGATACTGCCGGATCGAGCTGGCACTGGCCACGACCCTGCCGCCCGGCATGGCCGCGCTGGCGTTCCTGTGGCTGGCGGTGTACCCGTGGCGGGCGGTGACGTGGTTCGGCCCGGGGCACAGCGTCCGCTGGTACGACCAGGCGACCTCGTTCCCGCTCGGCGGCGGATACCAGGGGGTCTTGCTGCTCGATGACACCTCCGGGCTGCCGGGGCCCCCGGCGCCGGACCTTTCCGGCTTCAGCGTGGAGGACGACCCGGTGCGCTGGCTGTGGATCGTCCCCATCTTCGAGCGGGACCGGCAACTGGCCAAGGAGCGCGGCTCGTCCAGCCTGGTGCGCCGGATGGCGATCGAGGGGCGCGGCTGGATCACCGTCCCTGACGGGTGAAGGTGACCCAGCGCGCAGCCGCCCGCGTTCCGTTACGGGTGGATATGGAGGTTGACGCCGAGCAGCACGAGCCACCACAAGAAGATGGCCAAGATGGCGCTGGCGACCGTGCGAAGCCAGCCGAGTCCCAGGTAGCCGTGATCCCAGGCGATCACGACGCCAATGATGAGGTAAAGCACGATGACCAGCCATCGGATCACCCTGTAAGACATGCTTCCCTGCCTTCCGAAGGAAAATGCCTGCCCTACAAGTCCCATGAAAGCGGGCATTTAAACCAGCGGACGGCCTGCCGCCCGGATGCGGGCGGCACCGATCTCGCGGCCCGCGCGGCCGTCGCGGGCCTCGCGGGGCCTCGCGCTAGCGGACGAACGCGGCCAGCAGGAGCCAGACCACGGGGGCGCAGATGAGCAGTGAGTCGAGGCGGTCCAGGATGCCGCCATGGCCGGGCAGCAAGGTGCCCATGTCCTTGATGCCGAGGTCGCGCTTGATCATGGACT
>JAICUO010000356.1 GCA_025935815.1 Streptosporangiaceae bacterium | reverse complement strand
CCGAAGCCCTCGGTGGCGTTGTGGAGGCCGAACCCGATGACGAGCAGCGTGGCCAGCGCCAGCTCGCCGGCCGCGGCCGACTGGCCGATCGCGAGGCCCTCGGCGAAGTTATGCAGGCCGATCCCGGTGGCGATCATCAGCGCCAGCCGCCGTGCCGGGGACCATTCGGACACCCGCCAGGTCGCCGCCTCCGCCCTCGACAGCGTCCCCGGGCCGAAGCGGGCCCGGGCGGGCGGTGTCGCGCGGCCGGCTGAGCGCACCATCCACATCTCGTAGGCCACTAGTGACCCGAGCCCGACCGCCAGCCCGCCGGCGAACAGCGCCCCGTAGCCGAAGATCGGCGCCAGGCCGCCCGCATGGTCGTGCACCTTGCCCAGCGCGGCGTCGATCGGCTCCCAGGCGGCCGTCAGGACGTCCCATACCAGGAACAGCAAGATCCCGATGGCCAGCGCGTTCAGCAATGCCCGCATCGTCGGCGCCGGGCGCCGCATCCTCCCCACGGGCAAGCCGAGCACGATCGTCGCTCCCGCGATAAGCCCCAGCAGCAACGTCTTGGACAGACTCACGACCGCACCGCCTCCGGTTCCCGATTCCGCAGCTAGTTAGGCAAGCCTTACCTACTCAACCCCTGGCTAGGGTGCCTCACCAGGCGGTCCCAAGTCAAGGACTTCCTCCCCTACCCCAACGAGACCCGGCACCAGCTCGGCTGATTCATACTTTTCGCATGTCATTTCCGGCTCGGCTCAAGCCTGCGCTGATCGCGGTCGCGATCCCCCTGGCGATCGCCAGTTGCACAAAATCCGTCCCGGCCACCAGCCCGGCGTCCCCAGTGCCCGGGTCTCCAGCGCCGCCGGGGTCGTCAGCGGCCTCGGTGCCGTCGGGGACGCCCGGGTCCACGGGGGCAGCGGCTACGGGGCCGGCGACCGCGAGCGCCGGGGGCTGCTCGGCCGACTACTGCGCTCCGTCCGATTGGAATACCGCGAAGGCGTCCACTCCGTTGCCGCAGATCCCGCCGTTCTCAGAGCCGCTCAACGTGATCATCGGAGCGCGGTCCACCGTGCCGCTCACCGACATCCAGCAGGCCCTTGGCAACTGGAAGACGGTTACGCCGACGACCACGGTCAGCGTCGCGGGCATTCGCCTCAAGTGCATCTCCGCCGAGCAGGCCAACGTCACCGGGCGCGGGTACCAGGACATGCGGCAGGCGTGGCGGCTGGGTGGCTGCCTGCACGGCAACGAGCTGTCGCTGAGCGGGAACGAAGACCACGCGCGGTTCTGGAGCCAGCCGGTGGCGGGCAGCAAGTACGGCGCGTGGTTCGTCGCCGCCAGCTACGAGACGATGTGCATCGTCAAGGACGGCCAGCTGACGATGGCCAGCGCCCACAAGACGTGGACGGCGCTGCACCCGGGGGCCGCCTATCACTGCGTGGACGGCGGCCCGGGCACGTTCCACGTGACCCACCCCAGCGGGTACGACGACGCGGCCAGGGACTTCGCCGCCGCGATCGCGACCGCCGGGAAGGCGAAGGGCTGGCGGGTCACCCAGCGGGTCGTGAACGTCTCGCGCGCCGCGAGCGCCGGGGAGGGCGGGGTGCCGTTCAGCGACGCCGTCTACGTCGTGACGGTCATCGCCTAGCGCGGCCGCTCACGCGCGGGTGCCGGCCGGCGGGATCGGGTCCAGCGCGCTGACCGTCATCCCGGTCAGCTGGAAGCGCACCCTGACCGTCTTCCCGAGCCGGACACGAATTAACACCATGTCGGTACGGGAAAGGCGTCGCCCGTGCCCCGCAGCGCCAGGATGTCCCCGGGCTATACCGCGTCATCGGCGAAAATGTCCCGGCACCGCCTCGATGCACTGGTCATTCCGCGCCTTGACCCAGCCTCTGAGAATGCCGTCGCCTCGCCCCCGGTCATTGCCACGCCTTTGCGCTCTTCCAACGGCCGCTCACGCCACCCCTCCCCGCTCACGGACCAGGTGGTGCCCAGGTCCGGCCGCGTCCGGGCGGGTCCCGGCCCATATTCCGCGGATGCGTGACGGCTGTCTGGTAAGCGACGTATTGTAGTTCCCGAATATCGTGTTGCTGGGGGGACATCAATGAGCTATGCCCAGGCTCGCCTTGCCGAAAGCTTGGGCGAAATACGCGCGCTCAGTGTGGAAATTGATAAATGGCGATCCCTGTGGGACGTGAATGATGCGCTCGGTGCCCACCTGACGCAACTTGACCTGCTCGTGGGCGTCATCCAGGGCCTGGTCGATGAGATCGCCAGCGGGACCGCCGCGATCGATCCCGGTAACGACACGGGCACCGTGTATGAGGCCTGCCGGCGCGCGGACCGGCAACTTCTGCATGCGCGGCGGCTGTGGCGCTGGTACGCCGACAAGCTCGACCAGCGGGCCGGAGGCCCCGATGCCGGCCCTGGCGTCCGCGCGCTGCGCGCGGCGGATGAGCTGACCTGGAGTTGCTGGAAGACGGCGCTCACTGCCTTCGGCGGCCTGTCCGCCGCCGCACTCCCGGCCGCGCCGATCTCATACCTGGCCCCGCAGTTCTCGGCATTCGCGACGCCGCGCACCGATCCCCCGCCCGACCTCCGCCCCGGCGCCGATGAACTGCTGCGCAGGCACATCGAGCTGCTGCCGGTCCCGGTCATCGGCCTGCCGCCGGCGTGCGCGCGCCGCCCGTGGTGGCTCATCATCGCCGCGCACGAGGCGAGCCATCATGTCCAGTTCGAGCTGCCCGGCCTGGAGGACCGCACTCAGGACGCGGTCGTCGCGGCGGCGCGCGCTGCGAGCGGGGACGCCGAGCTGGCCGAGGACTGGCGGCCCTGGTGCCGCGAGCTGTTCGCTGACGCGTGCGCGGTGCTGCTCGTTGGCCCCGCCGCGTTGTGGGCGATCGCCGAGCTGGAGATGCGCCCGGCCGCCGGGCTGCGGCGCTCGCCGTCGGGCAGCTACCCGCCGCCCCTGGTCCGGCTCGCCGTCGCCCGCCACGTCGCGGTCCAGGGCGGCTTTCCCACTGGGTCTCAGGTCTTCTCCGACGATCTTCCGGCCCCGCCAACGCTGGCGGGCACCCCCGCTGGCCTGCGCCCGCTGGCTGGCGCGGCGGACGCGCCGGACCGGGCGCGCCGGCTGCTCGGCGCCGCCCCGGCGGTGGCCAGCGCGCTGCTCGGGCTGGAAGCCGGGGCCGGCCGCGGGCTGCGCGTCCTGGGGACGGTGGCGGCCCGGGCCTACGGCGACGGGACGATCGCCGGGTGGCGCAAGGAGCTGCTCGGTGATGGCGAGCCGGTCGGGGAGCAAACGCTGGACGCGGCCCGCATCGTGGCCGCCGCCGCCGTGGAGGCCTGGCAGCGGGCCGGGGCGGCGGGACTGGCCGCGCCCGGGCCGGCCGGCGACGCCTGGGCGAGCGCGGCGACCCGGCTCGCCGGGCGGGTGCTGGCGGTGCTCCCCGAGTGCTCCGAGCCGGGAACCCGGGCTGCTGGCGGGGTACCGGATCCGGCCGGGCTGGCCGGGCAGATCCTCGCCGACCTGGATGCGAAGGCGGGCGCGGGATGAGGGTACTGGTGGACATCGCGGACCGCGACGGCGAGCTGGTCGTCATCGTCACCGCGCCTGGCGGGCTGACCGCCGAGCGCCCCGTCGCCTGGACCGGAGCCGGCAAGCGCCTGCTAGCGGCGAAGGAGGCCGCGGCCACGATGGGTGACCCGGTGGCCCTCGCCGACGCGGTCGAGGCCGGCCAGGCCAGCGACGCGCAGCTCGCGCGGTACGGGCAGGCGCTGTTCGAGGCGGCCTTCGGCGCCCAGCTGTGGCAGCGGCTCCTGGCCCAGGCGGCCGGCCAGCCCTACCTGGAGCTCGCGATCCGCGGCACGGCCACCGATGATGACGTGGCCTTGCACGCGCTGCGGTGGGAGGCGCTGCACGACGGCACCCGGCCCGTCGCCGCGCAGGGGTCGGATTGCGCCGCCAGCGGCATCCGCGTTCCCGTGGGGATCGTCCGGATCATCCCGCTGTCCCCGGCGGCCGGGGCGGGCGCCCCCGCCCTGGCGCCGGCTGCGCAGTGGGTGCCGATCGCCCGGATCCCGCGCGTGCTGTTCGCGATCGGCAGCCGCCTCACCGACCCGAAGGTCCGCCCCGGCGCGGAGTTCATGGGCATCATGCGGCACCTGGAGCGGGACGGCGGCTCGATCTACCCGAGCGTGCTGCAGGAGGCGACGCGCCCGGTGCTGGCGCACGCGCTGGCCGCGTTCCGCCCGGATGTCGTCCACTTCATCGGGCACGGCCGGCGGTTCCCGGACGGCAGCGTGAAGCTGCAGCTCCACCCCGAGCCGGGAATGAAGCCCGGCGAGGAGTACGTGACCGCCGGGCAGTTGCTCGACGTGTTCGGCGAGGCCGGGCACATGCCCGCGATGGTGCTGCTGTCGGCCTGCCAGACCGCCTCCGGCGGTTCTGGCGACTCCGGAGACGGCGACCCGGAAGACCGGGTGAACGCGCTGCCGTTCGCCGCCCGGCTGGTCGCCGGGAACGGGGCCGCCGGAGGCGTCCCGGTGGTGGTCGCGATGGCCGGCGACATCTCCGACACCGCGTCCCGGGTGTTCACCCGCGCGCTGACCGCGGCGATCGGCGACGTTGACGAGGACGTGCCGCTGGCGAGGGCGGTCATGCGCGGCCGCCGGGCGGCCTTCCACAACCGGCCCGGTTACGCCTCATCGCACTGGATCATGCCGACGGTGTTCCTCGCCGACACCGTTCCCGGCGACCTGCGCCTCGTGGACACGGCCCCGCTGGTGACCGCCCGCAAGCGGGTCCAGCGGCTCGGCCTGGCGGTGGACCCGGTCTTCTGCGGCCGCGCCGACTTCGTCACCGCGATGGACCGGCTGCTCGACGGTGATGACAAGCTCAACGTGATCCTCGGGTACACCCCCACCCCGTACGGGAGCTATGGCGGCGAGCGGTTGCTGCGCGAGCTCGGTGCCCGGGCGGTCCGCGCCGGGGTGGTGCCGGTGCTGCTCGCCCCGTTCGACGTGAAGCCGCCCACCACGCGGGTCATGCTGGCGCGGGAGGTCGCCAAGTGCCTCCGGTTCGTTCGCGGCAAGTTCGGGCTGCCCGCCCCGGCCGGCGGCAGCCGCGCGATGGCGGTCGCGGCCGACGACGGCGCCGACGCGGTCGACCTCGCGGCCGCGATCCGTGCCGACCTCGGCGATCTGGTCGCGGAGCTGAACGCGCGCCTGCCCGAGACCGATCCCGTGCGGTCCCGCCATGGTGACCAGCCGCGCGCCGTGCTGCTGTGCCATCGCGTGGACGGGTGGGACGAGGCGGGGTACGACCTGCTGGACATGCTCGGCCCGGTGGGGCTGGAGCCGGACGCGCCGCCGCTGCCGGTCGTGCTGACCGGCGCCGACACTGACGCGATCCGGGAGGCCCGGCTGACCCGGTGGAGCGGGAAGACGTGGGTCAAGCCGATGCCGCTGGGCCGGTTCTCCAGTGACGATGACGAGGACGTGCTGGCGTACCAGTGGTGGCTGCTGAACCCGCCGGAGGACCAGCCGGTGTACGCGCCCAAGCGGGATGCCCCTGACGATTGGCAGGAGCTGCTGCGGGCGTCGATGGAGGACCGTCCCCTCTACCCGGACCTGCACCTGTACAAGTGGGCGCAGAAGGCCCGGTATTTCCTCACCTCCGACACCGACAACGCCCTGCTGGCCGGGTACGCCCAGGTGCAGGGCGGCGGGGCTGGCGGCGCGGCGGTCGAGGCCCCGTGACCGCCGGGCCAGGCGAGTTGCTCGCCGAGGTCGCCGAGGCGGTCCGCGCCAGCCAGAGCGCGACGATCTCATCGCTGGACCCGGAGGCGACGCTATGGCTCGCCGCCGCCCCGGCGTGGACGGCAGCGGTGGCGGCGGACGCGCGGTTCCCGGTGACAAGCCTCGCCTGGTGGGTCGATCAGGCTTGCCGCGCCGGGCTGTGCAAGGTTCGCGGTGACCAGGACGAGCCCGACCGGCTGTTCTGGATGCCCGACGAGGTCCGCCGCGACCTGGTCGGCGTGCTCCTCGATCGGATCGGGAAGAGCCAGGTCAATGAGGTCCTCGCGCGGATCGCGCTGCGTGCCTCGGTCGCCTCCGCCCGCCTGCCGGACGACCAGGTGCCTGGTGCCCTGCGGGAGTGGGCCGGGCTGATGGCGAGCCTGATGGAAAGCGGGCCGCCCGTCGCGGCCCAGCTCGTCGAGCGGGTCCAGCAAGCCGTGGCCGAGCGCGACCTCGCACGAGCGCAGGACCTGGTGACCGCCGGCGAGCCGATCGCGTGCCTGCTCGGCGGGTCGGCGGAGCAGGCCCTCAGCCGGTCCCGGCGGCTGCTGGCACTGGGCCGGCAGCGCCGCCAGGACGAGCGGGCGCTCGTCCGCTACCTCGACCGCTCGGAGTTGTCGGCCGCGGTGAGGCGCCTGCTAGAGCGCCGCCCGCCCGCGTCCGCCCGGCCCGGGCCGTGGGCGATGCACCTGCGGGGCGTGGGCGGGGTCGGCAAGACGATGCTGATCCGGTACCTGGCCTCCGGTGAGTACGCGCGCGACCGGGGCGTTGCCCCGTTCCCGCTCGCCCGCGCGGACTTCGACCACATCAGCCCCGACTACCCGGTCCGCCGCCCGGTCCAGCTGCTACTGGAGCTGGCCGATGAGCTGGCGTTGCACACCGCCGGGAACGAGAAGGCGGACCGGACGCTGGCGGCGTTCCGTTCCCGCGCGGCGCGGGCCCACGAGGCGGTCAGCGGCCTGCGGGAGGCGGGCGGCTCGCCACTGCAGACCCCGGAGGTGGCCCGCGCCGTCGACGACTTCGGAACCGTGTTGTCCGAGCTGGATGACGTGCTGCTGATCCTCGACACCTGCGAGGAGCTGGCCAAGGCCGACATGGGCAACCCGGCGGCGCCCGCTGTCCGGGCGACGTTCGAGATCATGGAGCACCTGCACGCCCGCGCGCCGCGAGCACGCTTCCTGCTCGCGGGCCGCCGCCCGCTGCCCGGTCATGACTACCTGGCCGTGCAGCCGGTCGCCGGGTTCACCGTGACCGAGGCGCGAGCGTACCTGGCCCGCGAGCACCGCGGCCGCCCGCGCGGTGACTCCATCGCCCCGCGGCGGCGCCGGGCCGCGGTGCCCCGCACGCTGACGCCCGGCCTCGCCGACGCGATGATCGCCCAGTCCCCGGCGATCGACGGCCCGGTTCCGCGCGAGGGCGGGCTGCCGGAGCGGGTCAGCCCGTTCGACCTGGCGCTGTACGCGGCCTGGGCCGATGAGGACCCGGAGCTGAGCGTCGCGCAAGTCAGCCGGGGCAGCGACGCCTACATCGAGGGCCGGATCATCGAGCGGCTCGATGACCCGCTCGTGGTGCGGGCGCTGCCAGTGCTCGCCGCGGCCGGCCGATGCCGGGTGGCGACGATGGCGGCGTTCCTCGGCTGTGACCCGGCGGCGCTGGCCCACAGCCTGGCGGCCCAGGAGTGGATCGACGCCGATGGCGACCCCGCCAGCGCGGAGCCGGCGCATGTCACCGCGCGCCCCGCACTCGCCCGGCGGCTGCGCGGGTACTTCGGCGCCGAGGAACGGCGCGCCGAGTTCGCCGCCCGCAGCGCCGCCCTGGCGTCGTTCCTGGTCCGCCACCTCCGCGACGAGCCGCTGGCCGGCATCGACGTCGACGAGTTGGTCGCCGCCCTCCGGCTAGCGACATCGGAAGAGGCGGCCGCGCTGTGGGACCGCCTCGCCGAGCGCGCGATGGAGCCACCCGGCCGCTGGCTCACGCTGTTGGAGATGACCCGCCGCATTCTCGGCGAGTGGGAAGACGGCGAGTGGGAAGACGGTGCCTGGCCCACCAGGCCCGCGCTCGGCGCCACCGTGACCGCCGCCCATATCGCGGCGAGCCGCCGCGCCGTCCCGTTTTACGAGGCCCGGAGCGCCTGGGAAGCCGTCCGGGACTGGGCGACCTGGCACCCCGACCCGACGGCGGCGCGGCACCTGCGGGCCCGGGCTGCCCTCGGCCTGCTGCCGTACGCGCCGGATGGCGAATCGCTGCGGGAGGCGGAAAGCGCCGTCTCGGGCTTTCCGCGCCCGGCGCCGGAACTGGCGGCGGCCATCGCCGATGCCGCGCACCGGTGCCTGGAGGCGGGCCGAGCCCGCGCCGCCGCCCGGCT
>JAICUO010000367.1 GCA_025935815.1 Streptosporangiaceae bacterium | reverse complement strand
CACGAACCCGGAGATCGGCGCCCGGTTGTTCATCAGCTCCCGGACCGCGGAGTACCACCTGCACAAGGTGTTCTCCAAGCTCGGCATCAGCTCCCGCCGGCAGCTCCGGCAATGCCTGGAGTTCTAGCGCGCCAACGGTAAGCACGGGCTCGCGGAAGCTAGCGCCGGGCGCCAGGAAGGGGTGGCTCGTCCGAGCCGACGCGCCGCCCGCTGATCCTGGTCGCAGTGATCCGCACGTACACGTCACGGGCGCCGCCCGCCCATGGCTCCAGGCGCGTCCCGTTCTCAAGCCGCTGGACCTCGCGCTCACTGGTGATGACGTGCGCGTGCCCTTGCACCAGGACGCTCCAGCCTTCGCGGCGCGCCTCGTCCACGCGGTCCGCCTCAAAGCTGGCCGGCCCATTTCCGTGCGCGGCCAGCAGCGTGTCCGGCGCGGTGCGGAAGATGATGGCGCTCCCCTGCACGGCGAAGTTGACCGGCAAGATCACGATCCCTTCGCCGGACGTGAACCCGACCCGGCCGACACCGCCTGGCTCCAGCAGGCTAAGGCACTCCTGCGGGCTGAGCACCCGCAGGTCCGCTGGCGACACGTGCCCCCGGGGCCCCTGGCCACCCGGGACGGTCCGGCCGCGCCCGTCCGCCAACCCTGCTCTCACGGTGACCATCTGTTTCGCCTCCGTCATCGGAAAGGACGCTTAACCTCAAGCGTTACGCGGGAACCCGGCGGGCGCCACGGACTTTGGTCACCTCCGCTAGCCGGCCAATGGCCCTGTCCCCCGTCCCCGCGCCAGCCGACCATGGCGAGATGAGCGAGCAAGCCGACAGCGTGGCGCGAAGCGCCGCCGGGCAGGCGGGCGTCCTTGCCACCAACGCCCGGTACCTCATCGCCACGGCCGCGCGTGCCCCGTCGGTGCACAACAGCCAGCCGTGGCGGTTCCGGGTCAGTGCGCAGGCCGTCGAGTTGTGGTCCGATCCCGGGCGCAAGGTTCACAACGACCCGATCGGCCGGGAGATGCTGATCAGCTGCGGCGCGGCGCTGTTCGGGCTGCGGCTGGCGGTGCGCTCGCTCGGCTACCAGCCGGTCGTCGAGCTGCTGCCCGACCCGGCTAGCCTGCGGCTGCTGGCCCGGGTGGCGATCGGCGGCGCGATGCCGGTGAACCCGCTGGAGCGGCAGATGCTGGGCGCCGTGCCGCGCCGGCATACGCACCGGGGCGCGTTCGCGGCCGGGCCGCTGCCGACCGGGCTGCTGGCCGGCCTGCAGAACGACGCGCTGGCCGAGGGGGCCGAGCTGGCGCTCGTCGGCGACGGCCTGCCCTTCGATCGCCTCGCCCGGATCGTCGCCGAAGCCGCCCGCCGCGGCGACACTGACCCGAGCGCGCAGGCGGAGGTGCGCAAGTGGACCAGGGTCCCCTCCAGCCCGGCCAGGGACGGCGTGCCGGCGACGTCGCTCGCCGCCCCGCCATCAGGCCGGGCCCCGCGCGGGCGGCTGCGGCAGCGTGACTTCGACCTCGGACGCGGCCTGGCCAGGCTGCCTGGTGGCGCGGACGAGAACGCGGTACCCCCGGCCGCGACCGCGGTCCTGCTGACCCCCGGTGACCGCCGGGCGGACTGGCTCCATGCCGGGCAAGCCCTGCAGCGGCTACTGCTACACGCCGCCAGCAAGTGGGTGTTCGCCAGCCTGCACACCCAGCCGCTCGAAGACCCGGTCACCCGGGTCCTCATCCGGGACACGCTGACGCTGCCCGGCCACCCCCAGATGCTGCTGCAGCTCGGCCGGGCCACCAGCGCCGCCAGCACCCCCCGCCGGCCGGCCAGCGACCTCTCACCCTGACCGCAGTTCAGTGATCAGCCCTTCCCAGGGACGAAAGCCCGTGGCTTCCGCTCGCCAGGGACCGGCCTGCTCGGGACATGCCCACCGCGCCGATACGAAAGACGGGACGTAATGCTGGCCGTCAACTGGGAGACTATCCGGCTGTTCGTGCATGTCCTGGCGGCGACTGTCTGGGTGGGCGGGCAGCTCACGCTCGCGGCGCTGGTCCCGGCGCTGCGCCGGCTGGGCGCCGAGATCCCCCGGGCCGCCGCCCAGCGATTCAGTCAGGTGGCCTGGCCCGCGTTCGCCGCCTTGATCGTCACCGGCACCTGGAACGTGATCGCCGTCCGCGCGCAGGTCACCGGAAGCTACGAGACCACCCTCGTCGTCAAGCTGATCGTGGTGGCCGTCTCCGGGCTCACCGCGGCACTGCACGCGCGGGCCAAGACCGCGACGGGGCTGGCGGTGTTCGGCTCGCTAACCGGCATCAGCGCCCTGGCCGCGCTATTCGTCGGCATCCTGCTGGCCGAATGAGCGTATGGCGCCCGGGAATAACCCAATCCGGGCGATGACTTCCGGCGTCGCGGTGGGTGACCGTGGCTGGGTACGCGACCGACCACCAGGGAGGCGACAGTCGTGGAACGCTACCCGGACATCAGTGACCACGCGATCATCGGCGACGAGCGCGGGCTGCCGATCGCCCGGCAGGGCTGGCAGGCGCTCACCAAGGTCCTCGCCGGTGAGCCATGACCGGGGAATCGGGCGCCCGCCAGGTAGTGATCGTTGGCGGCGGCTTCGCGGGCCTGTTCGCCGCGCGCGCGGTCAGCCGCGCGCCGGTTCAGGTGACCCTGCTCGACCGCGCCGAGCACCACGTGTTCCAGCCGCTGCTGTACCAGTGCGCTACTGGCATCCTGTCGGAGGGGAAGATCGCGATGCCCCTGCGCGAACTGCTCAGGAAGCACGACAACGTCGAGTTCGTCATCGCCGAGGTGACCGGGATCAACCCGGCGGAGCGCCGGGTGCGGGCGCGCAGGCCGCTGGGTGAGCCAATCGAGTTCGGCTACGACTACCTCATCCTGGCCGCGGGCGTCCGCCAGTCTTATTTCGGCCACGACGAGTACGCCGCCTTCGCGCCCGGGATGAAGACCATCGAGGACGCGATGAAGATCCGCCGGCGGGTGTTCGGGGCGTTCGAGCTGGCTGAGTCCGCCGACGACCCGGAGGAACGGGCCCGCTGGCTCACCTTCGCCCTCGTCGGCGCCGGCCCGACCGGCGTGGAGCTGGCCGGGCAGATCCGGGAGGTGGCCACCAAGACCCTTCGCCGTGAATACCGGCGCATCAAGCCGGAAGACGCCCGGGTCTTGCTGTTCGACGGCGGGAGCGCCCCGCTGGCGATGTTCGGCCCGAAGCTTTCCGCCATGGCCGCCAGGCAACTCGGCAAGCTGGGTGTCGAGCTGCACATGGGCTCGATCGTCACCCACGTGGACGCTGATGGCCTGCAGGCAAAGGATCACGACGGCAAGGTAACCCGCTATCCGGCGGGCAATGTCTTGTGGACCGCTGGCGTGGCGGCGCCGCCGCTGGCCGCGGCGGTGGCCAAGGCCACCGGGGCCGAGCAGGACCGGGCTGGCCGCCTGGTGTGCGGCCCTGACCTATCCCTGCCCGGTCATCCCGACATCCTGGTGGCGGGGGACATGATGAGCCTGGAAAAGCTGCCCGGGGTCGCCGAGGTCGCGATGCAGACCGGCCTGTACGCCGGGCGCCGGATCGGCCGGGAAGCCCAGGGCCAGGCCTATGACAAGCCGCTGCGGTACCACGACCTCGGCTCGGCCGCCTACATCTCCCGGGGCCGGGCCGTTGTCTCGGTGTCCAAGCTGCATTTCGGCGGCTTCGCGGGCTGGCTGGCCTGGCTGTTCATCCACATCGGGTTCCTCACCGGCTACCGCAACCGGGTCGGCGCGCTCACCGGCTGGTGGTACGCCTTCACCCGGGACCTGCGCCGGGAACGTTCCTACACCATCGATGACGTCCCGGCGGCGGCCCGGCGACTGTACGGCGGCGCGGCGGGCTCCGCGGCGATGCCACCAGGGGTTCCCCGGCAGGCCCCCGCGCCCGCGCCGGATACGCGGCCGTCGGGCGCGCCCGCCGCCAGGCCGCGATCGGGTTGACCCCCGGTCGTCGCTACGCCAGGCGGCTGAGGATGTGGTCACCGACCCGCAGGGCGTTGGCCATGGCGGTCAGCCCCGGGTTCACCGCCCCGATGCTGGGGAAGAAGCTGGTGTCCACGACGTAGAGGTTGTCCACCTCGTGGGCCTTGCAGTTGACGTCGAGGACTGAGCTGGCCGGGTCGGCGCCGAACCGGCAGGTCCCGGCCTGGTGCGCGCAGCCGGCCAGCGGGATGTCCATGTCCGCGTAGAAGTTCTTGCGCAGCACGTGGTGCGCGGCCATGCCCACGTGGTTGAGGAGCTTCTTCAGCTCCCCGTAAAGGCGGTCGGCCTCCTCGCCATTGGTCGGCGAGTAGGCGAGGTGGACGTGGCCGTCCTTGTCGGTGGTCACCCGGTTCTCCGGCACCGGAAGGTCCTCGGTGGTGAGCCAGAAGTCCACCGCGTGCCCGGCCACGTCGGACAGGGTCCACTCGGGGGCGAACATCGTCTTCTCGGGCTGCTCGCCGCGCATGGCCTCGGCGTTGGACTTGCCGACCATCTGGATGTTGCCCATCGGCCAGTCGTAGTCCTTCGTCCCGAAGTAGAAGTCGTTGACGCCCAGCGTCTTCTGAAAGGTGGTGTCGTTCTTCTCCCTGGACAGCGCCACGATGGCCTTGCAGTTGTGGAACGTGTAATTGCGCCCGACCTGGTCCGAGCCGTTGGCCAGGCCGTGGGGGTGAGCGTCGCCGGCCGAGTTGAGCAAGATCTTGGCGCTGTTGGCGGCCCCGGCCGACACCGCCACGATGTCGCCCTGGTAGACCTCGCGGTCCCCGTTCCGGGAAACCACGATCCCGGTGACCGTGCGGCCGGACGCGTCGGTCTCCAGCCTCGTGACCTCGGCGCCGGTGAGCAGGGTGACGTTGGGGCGGTCCAAGATCGGGCGGACCGCGATGACCTCGGCGTCGGCCTTGGCGTGGACCAGGCACGGGTAGCCGTCACACCAGGCGCAGCGGATGCAGGCGCTCCGGGGCCGGTCAGCCTCGTCCAGCATGATCCCGCAGGGGGCGTGGAACGGGTGGTAGCCGCCCTTGGCGAGGTCTTCGTATATCTCCTGGATCCGGGGCTCATGGGAGACCGCGGGCGCGGGATACGGCTGGCTGCGGTGACCCTCGGTCGGGTCCTCGCCCCCGTTGCCGTGCACCTGGTACAGCTGCTCGGCCCGGGAGTACCAGGGCTCGAAGTCATCGTAGGACAGCGGCCAGGCCGGGGAGATCCCGCTGGCGTGCTTGATCTCGCCGAAGTCCTGCGGCCGCAGCCGGTACAGGGCCGCGCCGTACAGCTTGGTGGCCCCGCCGACGAAGTAGTGGACCTGCGGCTGGAACGGCTTGCCGTCCTGGTCGAACCAGGTGTCGGCGGATATGTACTTACCGTCCACGAACACCGGCTTGGGGGCCCAGTTGTCCATCTCGCGGGGCAGGAAGTCGCCGCGCTCCAGCAGCAGGATCCGCTTGCCCGAGGCGGCGAGGGCGTGCGCGAGCGTCCCTCCCCCGGCCCCGGACCCGACGATGATCACGTCATAGGTCTCAGTCATAGGCCCACCATCGCCTCCGGCGGGTGCCGGGGCATCCCCTCATCTGAGCTAAAACCGCTGGTCGCTCTCGCGCCCGGCCGCCGGCAATACCCACATCGGGGCGATGTCCGGGCGCTCGGTGGCAGTCCAGCATGACGATCAGGGACCAAGGCAGGAAGCTCTCACCGGAGACGCCGAATGAATGTTGACCTGGCGCGGATTCAGTTCGCGTTCACCACGATCAACCACTTCTTCTTCGTGCCGGTCACGATCGGGCTGGCGTTCCTGACCGCGCTGCTGCAGACCGCGTGGCATCGCAGCAGGCGGGAGGAGTACCTGCGGCTGACCCGGTTCTTCGGCACCCTGCTGGTCATCAACATCGCGATCGGCGTGGTCACCGGCATCGTGCAGGAGTTCGAGTTCGGCATGAACTGGGGAGCGTACTCCCGGCTGGTCGGCAACATCTTCGGCGCCCCGCTGGCGATGGAGGGCCTGGCCGCGTTCTTCCTGGAGTCCACGTTCCTCGGGCTGTGGCTGTTCGGCTGGGACAAGCTGTCGCCCCGGGTCCACCTGGCGACGATCTGGCTGGTCGCGCTGGGCAGCATGCTGTCGGCGGCCTTCATCATGGCCGCCAACTCGTGGATGCAGCACCCGGTCGGGTACGTCATGTCGGGCGGCAAGCCGGTGCTGAACGACATCTGGGCGGTGTTCACCAACCCGGTCTTCGTCTGGGGTTACGCCAAGGTGGTATTCGCCGCGCTGACCACCGGCGCCGTGGTCATGCTGGCGGTCTCGGCGTGGCAGCTGCGGCACGGCGGGGACCGGGGCGTGTTCAGCCGCTCGGCGCGGATGGCGCTGATCGTGCTGGTTCCCGCGATCATGTTCACCATGCTGGTCGGCGACGAGGTCGGCGTGATCGAGGGCCGCTACCAGCCGATGAAGATCGCGGCCGCCGAGGCGCAGTGGACCACCTGCCAGCCGTGCTCGTTCTCGCTGTTCCAGATCGGCGGCGGCAACAACGACCACACCCCGACCCAGATCATCGAGATCCCGCACCTGCTGTCGCTGCTGGCCACCAACCACTGGAACGGCAAGGTCGTCGGGCTCACCCCGCTGCAGCAGCAGTACAGCCAGCAGTTCGGTCCCGGCAATTACGTGCCGAACGTGTTCATCCAGTACTGGGGGATGCGGACGATGGCCTACCTGGGGGCGCTGACCCTGCTGATCTCGCTGTGGGGGCTGTGGGCGATCTACCGCAAGACGCTCGTCACGTCCCGGGTGTTCCTGTGGGTGGCGGTGTGGGCCGCGGTGCTCCCGTTCCTGATGAACACGGCCGGCTGGCTGCTGACCGAGAGCGGCCGCCAGCCGTGGATCGTGCAGGGCATCATGCTGACCAGGAACGGCATCTCGCCAACGGTCAGCGTCACCTGGCTGTGGATCAGCCTGATCGGATTCGTCTTGCTCTACGGCACGCTCGGCGCGGTCGACTTCCTGCTGATGCTGCGGTACTCCCGCAAGCAGCTGCCACCGCCACGCGCCCAGGCCGACGCGGACACGCCGGTGCCCGCCGTCCAGTACTGAGGGGCATCAATGAGTAGCTTCGTCCCGTTCTGGTTCATCGTCATCGCGATCTTGTGGACCGGGTTCTTCGTCCTGGAGGGGTTCGACTTCGGCGTCGGCATGCTGCACGGCGTCGTCGGCGCCGGCGAGGCCGGCCGCCGGGCCGCGATCAACACGATCGGGCCGCTGTGGGACGGCAACGAGGTGTGGCTGATCGTCGCCGGGGCCGCCATGTTCGCCGCGTTCCCCGGCTGGTACGCGACCATGTTCTCCGGCCTGTACCTGGCGATGGCCCTGCTGCTGGGCTCGCTGATCATCCGCGGGGTGGCGTTCGAGTACCGCGGCAAGCGCGACGCCGCCCGCTGGCGCCGCACCTGGGACGCGACCCTCACCGTGGGCAGCGTGCTGGCTCCGTTGCTGATCGGCATCGCCCTCGGCGACCTGCTGCACGGGCTGCCGATCAACGCCAGCCAGGACTACACCGGCTCATTCTGGGACCTGCTGCAACCGTACGGGATCTTCACCGGGGTCACCCTGACCCTGGCCTGCCTGCTGCACGGCGCCGCCTACTTGTCCCTGAAGACCACCGATGGCATGCACGAGCGCGCCCGGGCCACCGGCCGCCGCGTCGCGCCGCTGACCGCCGCCTTCGTCATCGGCTTCATCATCTGGACGCACGTGACCGCCAGCACCACCTTCTTCCTCAACGTCAT
>JAICUO010000329.1 GCA_025935815.1 Streptosporangiaceae bacterium | reverse complement strand
GGTGATCGGCGCCGATCCCGTCACGGTGAGGAAGAGCACGCCGCCGAGGCCGACCGCGCCCTTCTTGAGCTTGGCGACATCCTGCGATGCGGAGATGTCGAAGTCCTGCGACCCCGCTGTGACGGCGGTGCCGGGCTCTGTCTGTGCCATGGGTTTCCTCTCCGGAACCGAAGGCGTGCCGTGGCCGGAACATAACAGTCAATTGGATCTGACATCAAGAGTCCTGGTTCAGTTAATTTGCCCTTAACAATGACCGCTTGACTTGCAATGGTTGACAGTGCAGGGTTTTGGTTTACCGAAGCAAGTGCGGTACGGTCGACGACTGGCCGCCGGACCCGGCAGATGAGGAGCGCGGCCCCAGTGGCATGGGATGGCAGCACGACAGGCGAGCTGGTCACGTTCGCGTCCAAGGCGGAGCTGCTGGCGCAGGCCGAGCGGTACTGGAACCCGGACAAGACCCGCTTCTGGTCGGCCGCTGGCGTGCCGCTGGTCATCGGGCGCCGGGAGGGCTACGTCATCCACGACGTCACCGGCAAGCCCCTCATCGACATGCACCTCAACGGCGGCACCTACAACCTCGGCCACCGCAACCCCGAGATCATCGCGGCGGTCACCGAGGCGATGGACTACTTCGACGTCGGCAACCACCACTTCCCGTCGATCGCGCGCACCGCGCTGGCCAAGGCGCTGATCGGCACCGGCCCCGAGGGCATGGCCAAGGTCATGTTCGGCAGCGGCGGCGGCGAGGCGATCGACATGGCGCTCAAGTCCGCGCGCCACGCGACCAAGCGGCGCAAGATCGTGTCGATCGCCAAGGCCTACCACGGCCACACCGGGCTGGCCGTCGGCACCGGCGATGAGCGGTTCGCCCGGCTGTTCCTCGCCGACCGGCCCGATGAGTTCACCCACGTGCCGTTCAACGACCTGGCGGCGATGGAGAAGGCCCTGGCGGCCGGGGATGCCGCCGCGGTGATCATGGAGACCATTCCGGCCACTTACGGTTTCCCGCTGCCCGCCCCCGGCTACCTGAAGGCGGTCAAGGAGCTGTGCGAGGCTCACGGCGCGCTGTACATCGCCGACGAGGTGCAAACTGGCCTCATGCGCACCGGCGAGCTGTGGGGGATCACCAAGCACGGGGTCGCGCCGGACCTGCTCGTCACCGGGAAGGGCCTGTCGGGCGGCATGTACCCGGTCACGGCGGTCCTGGCCACCGAGCGGGCCGCCGCGTGGCTGGAGGCCGACGGGTTCGCGCACATGTCGACGTTCGGCGGCGCCGAGGTGGGCTGCATCGCCGCGCTGCGCTGCCTGGAGATCACCACGCGGCCCGAGGTGCGGGCGCTGAGCCACCACATCGCCGCGTTCTTCACCGCCGGCTTGGACCGAATCCGGGCCAAATACCCTGATTGGTTCACCGGCGTGCGCCAAGATGGACTGGTGATGGGCCTGGAGTTCGCGCACCCGGAGGGGGCCAAGTTCGTGATGCGCCGCCTGTACCAGCGCGGCGTGTGGGCGATCTTCTCCACCCTCGACCCTCGGGTCCTGCAGTACAAGCCCGGGCTGCTGCTCGACCAGGGCACCTGTGCGCGGATCCTGACGGCGACCGAGGCCGCGATCTGCGAGGCGCGCGAGGATGCGGTGGCCCCTGGCCAGCTCCCCCTCTCGCGGCCCGCCGAAACCGGCGCGGCGCCCGCTTTCGACCTTCCGCGCTATCCGGCCGACCCCGGCGCCCGCGCTGTGTTGGCGCAGCGGCTCGCCACCTGGGCGGCCGGCGGGGAGGCCCCGTACCCGGTGGCGTCCAACGCGCGGGAAACGTGACCCATGGCCGGAAGCGCGGAGGCAGTACCCCGGAAAGCGGCAGCACCCCAGCAAGCGGCAGTGCCCGCGCAAGAGCCGGTGCCCGCGCAAGAGCCGGTGCCCGCGGAAGGGCCGGTGCCCCAGGGAGGGCCAGCGGGGCCGGGGGCGGGCGGGCACGACCTGTCGGCGGGCGGAGACGTCCTTGACCGGGTGACGGCGACCGCGCGGGCGGCCCTGCGACTATATGACGCCAGCGAAGGCGCCGAGGTCAGCCTGCTCAACGTGTCCGAGAACGCGACCTTCCTGGTGAATGACCCCGTGGCGGGACTGTCAGTGCTGCGCGTGCACCGGCTGGGCTACCACTCGCGCCCGGCGATCGAGTCCGAGCTCGCCTGGATGGACGCGCTGCGGGCCGAGGCGGGCATCCGGACGCCCCGCGTCCTGCCGGCCAGCGACGGTAGCCGGGTCGTCACTGTGCCTGCCAACACTGTGCCTGCCAACACTGTGCCTGCCAACACTGTGCCTGCCAACACTGTGCCTGCCAACAGTGGGCCCGCGAGCGGGGCGAGCCGGCACTGCGTGCGGATGGAGTTCCTGCCCGGTGCCGAGCCCGCCGGGGCGCACGGCGGGGTACTCCGTCCGGGCGCGCTGGCGCACTTCGCCGAGCTCGGCGCGATCACCGCCCGGATGCACGCGCACGCCCGCGGCTGGGGACGGCCGGCCTGGTTCACCCGGTTCCGCTGGGATGCCGACGCCGCGTTCGGCGCCCCGATTGGAGCGGGCGGGCGCTGGGGGCGGTGGCGCGACGGCGTCGGCGTCGGGCCCGCCGAGGCCGGCATCCTCGCGCGGCTGGAGGAACGGCTGCGGCAGCGCCTGGGCGCGTACGGCACCCGCCCGGAGAAATTCGGCCTCATCCATGCCGACACCCGCCTGGCCAACCTGCTCGTCCACGACGGGACCACCGCGGTCATCGACTTCGACGACTCGGGGTTCGGCTGGTACCTCTACGACCTGGGCACCACGGTGAGCTTCTTCGAAGACGACCCCGCCGTGCCCGGCCTGGTCGCCGCGTGGCTGGACGGCTACCGGGCGGGCGGCGGCGTGCTAACGGCGGACGACCTCGCCGAGGCGTGGACGTTCATCGCGTTCCGGCGGCTGCTGCTGACCGCCTGGATCGGGTCGCACCCGGCGGCGGCGGGCGCGGCCGACCTGGGCGCGGATTACACCCTCGGCACCTGCGACCTGGCCGAGAAGTACCTGAGCGGGCACCTGGACGCTGGCGGGCTCTTAGCGAGATCCCGGGTGACGAGCGGGGTAGGGACGGCAGAGAGAGGGGACTTGGAGGGTGTTCACATCGGTAGCCGGGCGGGCGGTCGTCGTCACCGGCGGCAGCCGCGGCATCGGCAAGGGCATCGCGGCGGTATTCGCCAGGGCCGGGGCGAAAGTGCTCATCACCGGCCGTGATGAGGCCGCCGGGCAGGCCGCCGCCCGCGAGGTCGGCGCCGCCTTCATCGCGGCCGACGTGGCCAGCAAGGCCGACTGCGAGCGCGTCGCGGCGGCCGCGGCCAGCCAGCTGGGCGGCATCGACGTGCTGTGCGCGAACGCGGGCATCTTCCCCGACGCCCGGCTGGCCGACATGACCGAGGCCGACATCGACCAGGTGCTCGGGACCAACCTGAAGGGCACGATCCTCACCGTGCAGGCCTGCCTGCCGCACCTGGCCGCCTCCGGCCGGGGTCGGGTCATCCTCACCAGCTCCATCACCGGGCCGATTACCGGCTACCCGGGGTGGACGCACTACGGCGCCAGCAAGGCCGGCCAGCTCGGCTTCATGCGCACCGCCGCGATTGAGCTGGCCGCCAGCGGCATCACCGTCAACGCGGTGCTGCCGGGCAACATCGCCACCGAGGGCCTGGACACGATGGGGGCGGACTACCAGGCCGCGATGATCGCGGCGATCCCCATGCGCAAGCTCGGCAGCGTCGATGACATCGGGTACGCCGCCTTGTTCTTCGCCACCGACGAGGCCGCCTACATCACCGGCCAGACGATCGTCGTCGACGGCGGCCAGGTGCTGCCCGAGTCCCCGGAAGCGGTGGGCTAATGACCGAGCAAGCCCTGCCCGCGACCCCCTTCCCCGGGGAGCCGGGACCGGGTATCCCGGCGTCGACCTCCGAGGAGGTGCGCCGCGTCCTGGCCCAGCAGATCGCCGCCGGCGAACTGCGCCCCGGGCAGCGGCTCGGCGCGGAGCGGGAGCTGGCGGCGGAGATGGGCGTCAGCCGCGCGCTGCTGCGCCAGGCGCTGGCCAGCCTGGAAGACGGCGGCCTGATCCGCCGGGTTCCCGGCCGCGGCGGCGGCACGTTCGTGGCCAAGGGGAAGATCGAGCGCGACATGTCGGCCCGCATCGAGGGGATCCCCGCGCTGCTGCGCAGCCAGGGCGTCACCGCGGGGACCCACGTGCTGAGCGCCCGGCTCGCCGAGCCGGGCGACGCCGCCGCCCGGGCGCTGCGGCTGCGCCCCGGTGAGCTGGTCGTCGACCTGGTGCGGCTGCGGCTGGCGGACGGCAGCCCGTTCTCGCTGGAGCACGCCCAGTTCCCGGCCCGCCGGTTTCCCGGCCTGCTGGAGCTGCCCCTCGGCGGATCGGTCTATGAGCTGCTGGCCGATCACTACGGGGCCGGGCCGGTCACCCAGGTGGAGCTGATCGAGGTGCGGCTGGCCTCGGCCGACGAGGCCACCGTGCTCGACGTGCCGCCGGGGGCCGCGCTGCTGGTGATCAGCCGCACCGCCAGCGACGCCCAGGGGGACCCGATCGAGTACGCCCTGGACCTGTTCCGCGGCGACCGGACGCGCCTGGTGGTCAGGTCCGGGGACGGCGCGGCGGGATCGAACAACGGCCGGGCGCAGGTCATAGAGCTGCACCCGCAGGTCACCGCATAGGCGCGAGTAAGTGACATTTGGTGCACATGATCCGTTGTAGACACAGTTTGACTACAGATATGCAAATATGGCCAGGTAAACGCGACGGGGGGATCCGTCCGGTGGCAAGGGGTTGCCCGCGGACCGTCACCGCCACCAGCCTCCCGCGCATCCTCGAGGGGGACTGATCGTGGTTACCGTCCACAACTTTTCTTATGGCCTTTTCAACCCGGGCCTGGCGTACCTGGTGTCCTGCCTGGGCTCGTTCCTCGGGCTGCGCTGCCTCACCCGCGCCCGGGCGCACGATCCCCGCGGCCGCGCGGGCTGGCTATGCGCCGCCGCGTTCGCCCTCGGCGCCTGCGGCATCTGGGCGATGCACTTCATCGCGATGCTCGGGTTCACCATTCCCGGACAGCAGCTGACCTACAACGTCGCGCTCACCATCGCCTCCATGCTGCTGGCGGTCGCGGTCGTCGGAGCCGGGCTGTTCATCGTCGGCTACGGCGCGGGGACCTGGCCGAGGCTGATCACGGCGGGCGCCCTGGTCGGCATCGGCGTCGCGTCCATGCACTACCTGGGCATGGCCGCGATGAGCATGCCCGACAGCATGAGCTACTCCCCGGGCCTGTTCGGCGCGTCAATCCTGATCGCGATCGTGGCCGGCACCGCCGCCTTGTGGATCGGCACCTGGGTGCGCGGCCTGGCCGCGACGTTCGGCGCCTCCCTGGTCATGGGCGTCGCGGTCAACGGCATGCACTACACCGGCATGGCGGCCCTGCGGGTGACCAAGGGCACCGGGGGCATGGCGGGAATGCCGGTCAGCGGCAGCAGCGCCTCATCTTTCGTGGTCCCGCTGGTGTTCGGCATCAGCCTCGCCGCCCTGGTGCTCACGCTGGTCGTCAGCCTGGCGCGCACCGAGGACGAGATCGCCGAGGACGCGCTGATCGAGCAGCGGCTGAAGGTGGCCGCGGCCCGGGAGGCCAGCTCGAAGGTCATCATCAGGCCCGCGGCGTCCGCGCGGCCGGCCCCGAGCCAGCCGGGGTACCCCTCCGCGTTCACCAAGCCACCCGCCTCGAGTTACTCGGTTCAGCCGGAGGGACGAAATGCGCCGCAGGCGGCTCCAACGCAGTACCCGGCCGACCGGGGGCCGAGCGCGCCAGCGCCCGGCGACCCGCTGGCCACCCGCGTCCCCGGCGCCAGTGGCCGGAGCGCGCAACCGCCGGCCCGCTAGCCCGCTGGCGCTCCCATGAACGAGCCACCTGTCGGCCGGGACCGCTTCATGGACGCGCAGCTATCTCCCGTGGGGGGGACCCCCCGTACCCCCCCGGAGGAACCCATCGGGCGGGTCCGCTTCATGGACGCGCAGCGCGTTAACCTGGACGGGTTCGCCGCGCCGGATCCGCGGCTGGGGCTCATCGCCATGTCGGCGCCCGCCGACCCGGCGCCGAGCGTGGTCATCACCGAGGGCCGGGTCACCGAGCTGGACGGCCGGGCGGAGGCGGACTTCGACTCGATCGACGAGTTCATCGCCCGGCACGGCCTGGACCTCGCCGCGGCGGGCGAGGCGATGGCGCTGGACGACATCGCCCTGGCCCGGCTCATGGTCGACCCGTTCACGCCGCGGGCGGAGGTCATCCGGCTCACCGCCGGGGTGACTCCCGCCAAGCTCGCCCGCGTGCTGGCCCTCCTGGCGCCCGCCGAGCTGACCATGGCGATGACCAAGCTCCGGGCGCGGCGCACGCCGTCCAACCAGGCGCACGTCACCAACCGGCTCGATGACCCGCTCCTGCTGGCCGCCGACGCGGCCACGGCGGCGGCGTTCGGCTTCCGGGAGGTCGAGACGACCGTCCCGGTCCTGGCCGACGCGCCGTCCAACGCGGTCGCCTGCCTCATCGGCGCCACCGTCGCCAGCCCGGGCGTGCTCATCCAGTGCTCGGTCGAGGAGGCCGCCGAGCTGGAGCTGGGCATGCGCGGGCTCACCTCCTACGCCGAGACGGTCTCGCTGTACGGCACCGAGCAGGTCTTCACCGACGGCGATGACACCCCCTGGTCCAAGGCGTTCCTTGCCTCCGCCTACGCCTCGCGCGGCATGAAGATGCGGGTTTCCTCCGGGGCCGGCGCCGAGGTCCTCATGGCCGGGGCCGAGGGCAAGTCCATGCTTTACCTGGAATCCCGGTGCGTCGCGCTGGCCCGGGCGATCGGGGCGCAGGGCGTCCAGAACGGCGGCATCGACGGCGCGTCCGTGGCGGCGTCGGTGCCGTCAGGCCTGCGCGAGCTGATGGCCGAGAACGTCATGGTCATGGCGCGCGGCCTGGAGTCCTGCTCGGGCAATGACGCGCTCATGTCCGAATCCGACATGCGGCGCACCTCACGGACCCTGCCGATCGTGCTGGCCGGCTCGGACTTCGTGTTCAGCGGCTTCGGGTCGATCCAGCGGTATGACAACATGTTCGGCCCGTCGAACTTCAACGCCGAGGACATCGACGACTTCCTGGCCATGCAGCGCGACTGGGGCATCGACGGCGGCCTGCGCACCGTCTCGCCGGCCCGCCTGGCCGAGTTGCGCCGCGAGGCGGCCCAGGTCTGCGCCGACGTCTACCGCTACCTCGGGCTGGCCGACTTCACCCACGTGGATCTGGCCGCCGACGCGGCCGGCTCCAAGGACCTCGGCGAGGTCGACACCCTCGCCATCCTCGCCGCCGCCCAGGCCATTGCCCAGCGCGGGCTGACCGCGGTGGACATCGTGGCCGCGCTCGACGAGTGCGGCTACCCGGATTACGCGATGCGATCCCTGGCCTTCGTCCGTGCTCGCCTGGCCGGTGACTACCTGCAGACCTCGGCCATATTCGACGAGCAGCTGAACGTCTTGTCGCTGGTCACCGATCCCAACGACTATGCCGGCCCGGGCACCGGCTACGCTCCGGCGCCCGGCAGGCAGGCCGAGATCGACGCGATCCGCCAGGTGCGCGGCGTCGAGGACCTGCGGGCCGCCCAGGCGCGCTCCGGTGCCCGCCAGCGGCAGGCGACGCCGGGGCTGCTGGCGCCCTTGGGGCCGGCGGCTCCGGGCGCCGGCCCGCGGGACGTCGTCATCGGCGTGTCGCCCGCGCTCGCGGTGGACGTGTGGGAGTGCCTGTCCGGCCAGCCGGTCCGCGACGTGGTGGCCGAGATCCTGGCCGGCCTGGAGGAGGAGGGCTGCACCGCGCGGGTGGTCCGGTTCCCGGCGACCGTGGACCTTGGCCAGATCGGGCTGCTCGCCGCCCGGCTGTCCGGCTCCGGCATCGGCATCGGGCTGCAGGGCAAGGGCACCGCGCTGATTCACCGCCGGGACCTCGCGCCGCTGGCCAACCTGGAGCTGTACTCGGTCGCCCCGTCGGTGACGCCCCAGCTGTACCGGCTGCTCGGCGCCAACGCCGCGCGGCACGCCAAGGGCGCCACGCCCGACCCGGCCCGCAACCCCTACTCCGATGAGGCGATCGAGGCGCGCTACCACACGACCGTGATCGCGCTGATGGAACTGGAGCGCGCCCGCGTGCTGCCCGGCGCGGCGCCCGTCGAACTGTCGCTGGAGGGCTTGCGATGAGCGAGCGGCAGGCACCGGCCCGGGCGCTATCGGCCCGGGCGCTATCGGGGCGGCCCGTCGCCGAGATCACGCTGGAGGCGGTCCGCGCGGGCGAGGTCGGCCTCGCGGACCTGCGCATCCACCCGGACACGCTCGAGCATCAGGCGGTCGTCGCCCGGCGGCACGGCAACCCGCAGCTGGCCGACAACCTGCGGCGGGCCGCGGAGCTGACCGCGCTGCCCGACGAGGAGGTCATGGCGATCTACGAGGCGCTGCGCCCCGGCCGGTCCTCGGCCGCTGAGCTGACCGCGCTCGCGGCGTCGCTGGACGCGCGCGGCCTGCCGCGCTGCGCGGCGCTGATCGCCGAGGCCGCCGCGGTCTACGCGCGCCGCCGCCTGGCGAGCACGTGACCGCCTGCCCGCCATGACGGTGAACGCCGGGATCGACGACGGGAACGCGACGACCGAGATCGTGAT
>JAICUO010000337.1 GCA_025935815.1 Streptosporangiaceae bacterium | reverse complement strand
CGGCCCCGCGCTGCTCGCCGCGCGGGGACGCCCGGCCGGGGCCCTGCGCGCCGAGTAGCCCGCCGCACCCCGCCGGCGTTGCCCGGCTCTAGCGGGAGCCGGGAACAAGGAGCCGGAACTGGCTGCGGCCGGGCTTTCATGCGCCGCTTCAGCGGGTGGGGGACCATGGAGCCATGACGCCTTCCGACCCGGTCGCCAAGCTGCAGGAGATCGTCGCCATCCCCACGGTTTCCAGCCCCGACCCGGACCTGACGCCCACCGCGGAATTCGAC
This sequence comes from Streptosporangiaceae bacterium, assembly GCA_025935815.1. Lineage (GTDB taxonomy): Bacteria > Actinomycetota > Actinomycetes > Streptosporangiales > Streptosporangiaceae > Trebonia. The sequence continues at coordinate 8,319 of JAICUO010000337.1, read as the reverse complement.
CGGCTGCTGGCGGCCATGGCGCGGCTGTGGCCCAGGGTGCACGCCCTGGAGGTCACCAGAACCGGGACGCACGGGCTGCTGATCCGCTGGCCGGGCCGGGCCGCGCAGCCGCCGGCAGCACAGCGGTCGCCGGCGCAGCCGGTGGTCTTGATGGCGCACCTGGACGTGGTGCCGGTCGTGGCCGCGGACTGGTCACGTGACCCGTTCGGCGCGGAGGTTGCCGACGGGGCGATCTGGGGTCGCGGCACCCTGGACGACAAAGGCCAGGTGGCGGCGATCTGCGAGGCCGTGGAGTCCCTGCTCGGCAGCGGGTTCGTGCCCGCCCGGGACGTGTGGCTGTCGTTCGGCTGCGACGAGGAGGTCACCAGCGCCGCGGCCCGGGCCGCGGTGCGGGAGCTGCGGGCGCGCGGCGTGCGCCCCTGGATGGTGCTGGACGAGGGCGGCGCGGTCGCCGGCGAGGCGTTCCCGGGGATCACCGCGCCGGTCGCGGTCGTCGGGGTCACCGAGAAGGGCCTGACCAACATCGCGCTGACCGTCACCGGGGGCGGCGGGCACGCCTCGACCCCCGCCCGCAACGGGCCGGCCGTGCGGCTGGCCCGCGCGATCACCCGGCTTGACCGCACGCCGATGGGCGCCCGGATACCCGGGCCGACGATCGAGCTGTTCCGCCGGCTCGCGCCGCACGCGCCGGCGCCGATGCGGGCCGCGCTGGGCAACGCGGGGCGCCTGGGCCCGGCGGCCGGCCGGCTCCTGGCCCTGGCCGGACCGGAGGCCGCCGCGCTGGCGCGCACCACGTTCGCGGTCACCATGCTGCAGGGTTCCCCGGCGCGCAACGTCATCCCGGCGACGGCGACGGCGGGCGTCAACATCCGGGTGCTGCCCGGCGACACGGTCGCCTCGGTCCTCGATCACGTCCGCTCGGCCATCGGCGACGACCAGGTCAACGTGGAGCTGATCGAGGGGGAAGAGCCCTGGCCGGTATCGCCCTACTCCGTCCCCGGCCGCGGCGACGAGGCGTTCGACCTGGTGACCGGGGTGATCAGCGAGGTGTTCCCGGACGCGGTGCCCGCCCCGTTCGTGGTGCTGGCCACCACCGACTCCCGGTTCTTCACCGCGATCTGCGACCGGGTCTACCGGTTCGCGCCGTTCCGCATGTCGAAGGCGCAGCGCGCCACCATCCACGCCGCCAACGAGCACCTGGGCCTCGACGCCTTCCAGGCCGGCATCGACTGGTACCGCCGCCTGATCGAGTCCCTTCCCGAGGGCTAGCGGGTAAGCGCTACCCGGGGCGCAGGGCGCAGTGGCGCGCGCAGCGCTTGAGGTCACCGGCGCGGGCGGCGAGTAACCCGCGCAGCGGGGAGCGCGGCGCGACCCGCGCGGTGAGCACCCCGGAAAGCGCGCGCTCGCACACCCGGGCGAAGTCCAAGACCCGCTCGTCGTGCCCCCACGGGCCGACGACCTGCAAGCCCACCGGCAGACCGCCGGGATCGAAGCCGCACGGGACGCTGATCGCCGGCTGCCCGGTGAGGTTGAACGGGTAGGTGTACGGCGTCCAGGTGACCCAGGGCAGCTTCGCGTCCGCCTCGCCGCCGAGCGGCACCTCGGCGTCGGCCGCCAGCGCGGTCAGCGGCATGGTCGGCAGCACCAGCAGGTCCACCTGCTCGAACAGCGCGAACACGTCGGCGCAGAACGCGCGCCGGGCGGCCATGGCCGCGTAGTAGCCGGCCAGTGAGTACTCTTGCGCCAGCCCCAGCAGCCGGACCAGCCCCGGGTCCATGACCTCCCCGCGGGCGCGGATGACGTCGCCGTAGCCCGCGCCGCGGCCGGTGACCCACATCGCCTCGAAGACCTCGCGCGGCACCGGCATCGCCAGCTCGGCGCCGGCCAGGTCCGCGATCCCGATCGTCGGCAGCGCCGCCCGCAGCGCCCCCACCGCGGTCTCGACCGCCAGGTCAACCCCGCTCAAGACCGGCACTCCGAACGGATTTCGCACCACGCCCACTCGCAGCCTCGTCCCGGGGGCGTCGCGCAGCGGGGCGACGTGGGCCGACTGCGGGTCGCGGGGATCAGGCCCGCGCGTCAGCTCCAGCACGGCGCGCGCGTCGGCCACCGACCGGGTCAGCGGCCCGGCGTGCGACAGCAGCTCGTTGGGGGTGCCGGGCCACACCGGGATCGCGCTCAGCGTCGGCTTGAGCCCGACGACCCCGCACCACGACGCCGGGATCCTGATCGACCCGCCGGCGTCGCTGCCGGTCGCGATCGGCACCGCGCCGGAGGCGACCGTCGCGCCCGACCCCGAGCTGGAGCCGCCGGAGCCGCGCGCGGGGTTCCACGGGTTGCGGGTCACGCCGGTGCGCGGGGAGATGCCCGTGCCCTTCCAGCCGAACTCCGGCGTCGTCGTCTTCCCGATCACGACCGCGCCGGCCCGCACCAGCCGGCCGGCGAACGGCGAGCTGACCGTGGCCGGCTCGCCGGACGTTGTCCATGATCCGTTGAACGTCGGCTCGCCGGCCAGGTCAGTGTTGTCCTTGATGGCGACCGGGACGCCGTGCAGGGCGCTGCGCGGGTGCCCTGCCTTCGCCTCGGCCTCCAGTGCGGCCGCCTCGCGCAGCGCCGCCTCCCGGCGGAAGAAGGCATAGGCGTTGATGGCCGGCTCGGCCTCGGCGGCCAGGCTCAGCGCCAGCTCGGCCAGCGCGACGGGGGACAGCGTCCCGCCGGCGACCTCGCGGGCCAGGTCAAGCGCGGTCGCGGCGCGGTACTCCTCGGCGTCGATGTCCCGGTACGTCATCGCGGTCCCTCCTGGGTGGCAGCCATGCTCGTCCACCAGTGCTGGTGATTGGACTGAGTTTAAGTGCCGGTAATGGCCTTTGTTGGCGGCCAATCGCGGATTAGGGTCTTAGGCATGAGCACCCCAGACAGCGCGGCCGGGCAGGCCGCCTACGTAGAGATCCCCGTCCGCTTCGACTTCGACTCGCTAGCGCCCCGCGTCTCCGCCGCCGTCATGACGCTCCACAAGGCGGCGATCACCGACCTGAAGGACACCGGCGTCGACCAGGGCTTGATCGAGATGGTCCGGCTGCGCGCCTCGCAGCTGAACGGCTGCGCCTACTGCGTCGACACCCACGCCGCCGACGCACGCACCGCCGGGGTCAGCGGGCAGCGGATCGACCTGCTGCCGGTGTGGGCGGACGCCCCCGTCTACACCGCGCCCGAGCGGGCGGCGCTGGCGCTGACCGAGTCGGTGACGCGCCTGTCGGAGACCCACGTGCCGCAGGACGTGGTCACCGAGGCGCTGAAGGTCCTCGGGGAGGCGAAGACCGCCGCGATCCTCGGGCTGATCGTGTCGATCAACGCCTGGAACGAGATCGGGGTGACCAGCCGCTGCTGGCCGGTTGAGCCGCGTCAGCAGTGAACGGTGCGGGAGTGACCGGGTCTAGCCTGAGTTGCGTGCCCCCTGCGACTGCGGCCAGCCTGGAACTGGACCTGCACCTCGACGTGCGCCTGGACCCCGGCCAGACCCGGCCCGCCCGCGCCCTCGAGCAGGCCCTGCGCGAGGCGATCGTGGCCGGGCGGGTCCCGGCCGGCCACCGGCTGCCGCCGACCCGCGCGCTGGCCGCCGACCTGGGCATCGCCCGGACGACGGTGTCGGAGGTGTACGCGCAGCTGACGGCGGAGGGATGGCTGGAGGCGCGCGTCGGCGCGGGCACGTGGGTCGCTGAGATGACCGAGACGGCGCGGGCGGGCGGGGGCGCGCCGCCGCCCGTGCCGGTCCCCGGCGGCCCGGCAGGCGGCCGGGCAGGCGGCCCGCGGGTGGTCGACCTTTCCGCGGGCCGCCCCGATCCCAGCCGGTTCCCCCGCCCCGAATGGCTGGCGGCGACGCGCCGCGTGCTGGATACCGCATCCGCGTCCGACCTCGGTTACGCGGACCCGCGAGGGGTGGAGCGGCTGCGCCAGCAGCTGGCGGTCTACCTTGCCCGCACGCGGGGCGTGGCCGCCACCGTGGACCGGGCGCTGGTCGGCCACGGGTTCGGCGGCCTGCTCGCCCTGGCCTGCCAGGCGCTCGTGGCCGGCGGGGCGCGGCGGCTGGCGGTGGAGGAGTTCGGGCATCCCGAGCACCGCGGCATCGTCACGGCCACGGGCCTGCAACTCGTCCCGCTGCCGGTCGATGAGTGGGGCGCGGACGTCACGCGCCTGGGCGCGGATGTCGACGCGGTCCTGCTGACGGCGGCGCACCAGTTCCCGGTCGGGGTGCCGCTCAGCCCCGCGCGCCGCCGCGCGGTCACCGGCTGGGCGCAGGCGACGGGCGGCCTGGTCATCGAGGACGACTATGACGGGGAGTTCCGGTACGAGCGGCGGGCGGTCGGCGCGCTGCAGGCGATGGCACCCGATCACGTGCTGTACATCGGCACGGCCAGCAAGGCGCTCGCCCCGGCGGTGGGACTGGCGTGGGCCGTCTCGCCGCAGCGGTTCGCGGCCCGGATGCTCGCCTGCCGCGGCGACCTGGACCGCCCCCGCGACGCCCTCAACCAGCTGGTGCTCGCCGAGTTCCTCGCCGGGCACGCCTATGACCGGCACGTGCGCCGCATGCGGGCCGAGTTCCGCCGCCGCCGGGACCACCTTGAGCAGGAGCTGGCCCGCCGGGTCCCGGCGGCGCGCCTGATGGGCGTCCCGGCCGGGCTGCAGGCGGTGATCGAGCTGCCCGCCGGGTCCGATCCGGACGCGGTGGTCGCCGAGGGGCTGCGGCGCGGCGTGGCGTTCCGGACGCTGGCCGAGTACGCGGTCCGGCCCCGCGACGGGCACCCGCCGGCGATCGTGGTCGGCTTCGGCGCGCCGCCCGCGTCGCAGGCCAGCGCGGGCACCACCATGACCGTCGCGGCGATCCAGGCCGCGACCGAGGGCGCCGTCAAGCCCGCGAGCCGAGCCAGAGAGCAGGGGAGGACGCCATGACAAGCGCGACCGTGGAGACGACCGAGACCGTGGACCGGTACCTCGCGCGGCTGGGCCTGGCCGCCCGTCCCGCGCCGACCGCCGAGGCGCTGGCCGACCTGCAGCGGCGGCACCTGGACGCGGTGCCGTACGAGAACCTGGCGATCATGCTCGGACGGCCCGACGCCACCGACCCGGAGCGGACGCTGGCCCGGATCGCGGCGGGCGGCAACGCCGGGTACTGCTTCCACCACAACGGCGCGTTCGAGGTCGCGTTGCGGGCGCTCGGGTACGCGGTGCAGCGCCGCTTCGGCCACGTGTGGACAACCCAGGAGGCCCGCGCCACCCCGCTGCTCAACCACCTGGTGCTGCTCGTCACCATCGACGGCCGCCGCTGGTGGCCGGACCTGGGGCTCGGCGATGCCTTCCGCGACCCCGTGGAGCTGGTGACCGGGCCAGTCAGCCAGGGCTCGTTCCGTTACGAGGTATGCGAGATCCTCGGGGATGGGTGGTCCTTCCGCCATGACCCGGCGGGGTCCTTCGCCGGCGTGGACGTGAGCGCGCACGCCCCGGCGCCCGATGAGGTGGCCGCGGCGCACCGGCGGCTGTCGACCCCGCCGGACGGGCGGTTCACCCGGGTGCTCGTCGCGCAGCGCCGTGACGACGCGGGCATCGAGTGGGTGCGCGGGATCCGCCACCAGCGCGTGGGCGACGGGGCGTTCGGCCGCGACCTGCACGGCTACGCCGACTGGCGCGCCACGCTGGCGTCCCTCGGCGTCAGCCTGTCCGGCGTCGCGGAGCAGGAACTGCTCGGCCTGCACGCCCGCATGCGCGCCGCCCACGCGGAATGGCTCGCGGCCGGGGAGGCCTAGACCGGGGAGCCTGCGCTCGCGGCGGGTCAGGCCTTGCGGCCGATTCCGCCGAGAGTGTCGATCCGGGCGGGCGGGAAGGGGTTGGGGTCGGGACGCCATTGCGGCAGGGGCACCACGCCCGGCTCGACGAGCGTGAGCCCGGTGAAGTAGGCCTCGATCTGCCCGGGGGTGCGGAGCTGGTAGGGGACCGCTCCGGTTTGCGCATAGTGCTCTCCGGCCTGGCGGTGCGCCGACCCGGAGCTGATGCTGTCGGCCAGGGTCAGGTAGCTGCCGGCCGGCAGGCCGCCGAGCAGGCCGCCGACGATGCGCTGAGCCTCGTCATGGTCGCTGACGTGCCCCATGACCCCGATCAGCAGCAGCGCCACGGGCTGGGTGAGGTCCAGGGCGCTGGCGGCCGCGGTGAGGATGGCCGCCGGGTCGCGCATGTCGGCGTCGATGTAGTCGCAGATGCCCTCGGGCGAGCTGGTCAGCAGCGCCCGCGCGTGCACCAGCACGAGAGGGTCGTTGTCGACGTAGACGATCCGGCACTCGGGCGCGACCCGCTGGGCGACCTCATGGGTGTTGTCGACGGTCGGCAGCCCGGTGCCCACGTCGAGGAACTGGCGGATCCCGGCCTCGCCCGCCAGGTAGCGGACGGCGCGGGCCAGGAAGTACCGGCCGGCCCGGGCGGCATCGACTATCTGCGGGTAGCTCTCGCGATACCGGTCGCCGGCTTCGCGGTCGACGGGATAGTAGTCCTTGCCGCCCAGCCAGTAGTTCCAGATGCGGGCCGAGTGCGGGACGGAGGTGTCAATCCTCGGCCCGGGGGGAGGGGGCGACGAGTCCTCAGTCACGCGGGAATCTCCTCAACTGATCGGGGCGATCTGGCCACCGCACAGTCTAGAGTTGCCAGGCGTAAACCCAACCCTCCCCTTCGGCTTCCCTCCGGGCCGGGGAGATGAGACGATTTTGCCGGACATGCCCGGCGGCGATGACGGCGAGAACCGGGCAGGGTAGGGTCCCACTGGCTGAGGAGCGCTGATGACGGCATTGCGCACAGGGCTTGAGCAGCGTCAAGGGCAGCTCCCGGGTCCGCTGGGCGCGGGCCCGGTGGCCGCGCGGCTATGGCTTGGGGCCCGGCTGCGCCGCCTGCGTGAGGAAGCGGGGATATCGCGGGCGGGCGCCGCGGCGGGAATCCGGGCATCGGCCTCCAAGATCAGCCGGATGGAGCTTGGCCGCAGCCCGGTCAAGGAGCAAGACCTGGCCGGCCTGCTCGCGCTGTACGGGGTCGCCGACGAGGCCGAGCGCGCGGCCATGCGGGAGCTGTCACTGGACGGCAGCCTCCCCGGCTGGTGGCAGGCCTACGGTGACGCGGTTCCGGCCTGGGCGAAGCCCTACCTCGGGATGGAGCAGGCCGCCCGGCTGATCCGCAGCTACGACGTCCAGTTCATCTCCGGCCTGCTGCAGACGCCCGACTACGCCCGGGCAATTGTCGGCCTGTCGGCTAGCTCGTCCAGCGACCAGGCCGAACGGCAGGTCGCGGTTCAGATGCGCCGCCAGGAAATCCTGCACCGGGCCGATCCGCCGCAGCTATGGGCCGTGGTCGACGAGGCTACGCTGCGCCGCCCGGTGGGCGGTGCCGCGGTCATGCGCGCACAGGTCAGCCACCTGCTCGAGATTAGCCAGCTGCGCCACGTCAACATTCAGGTGCTGCCGTTCCGCGCGGGAGGTCACGCCGGAGGCGCCTCCATCATCCTGCTGCGATTTGCCGGGGATCAGCTTCCCGACGTGGTCTACCTCGAACAGATCGCCAGCGCCGTCTACCCGTCCAAGCGATCTGAGCTGGTCTACTACTGGGGCCTGCTCAACCAGCTCGCTACCCAGGCCGACCCGCCAATCGCCAGCATCATGATCCTCAATCAGATCCGCAAGGAAATGTGACGAAGCGTCCTGGGCAGCTTTGGGGGATTGACCGGTAACCCGTCGATAAGCGTCGTATGCTCGCGCCGCGCCCTAGGATTGCCTCGTGGCAGAATTGGACGCGAGTGTCCCCAGTATCGCGCGGGTCTATGACTACTTCCTGGGCGGCAAGGACAACTTCGCGTCGGACCGCGCCCTGGCTGACCGGATGATTGAGATCGCTCCGCTGGTCCCGGTCATCACGCGGGAGAACCGGCAGTTCCTCAGCCGCGCCGTGACCTGGGCGGCGAACCAGGGCATTGGGCAGTTCATTGACCTCGGCTGCGGAATGCCGACGGCACCGGACACGCTTGACTCGGCCCGCGCGATCATCGAAGGCGCGCGGGTGGCGTACGTAGACAACGACCCGGTCGTCCTCAGCCACCTCGGGGCCAGGGTCGCCAAGGGCGTCCCCGGCGTGACGGTAGTAGCCGGTGACGTGCGCGACGTGCCGGCGATCGTGGGCAGCGTCCGCGCCGGGATCGACCTGTCGTCCCCGGTCTGCCTGATCATGGGGTACCTGCTGCACTTCTTCACGGCCGACGCGGCCCGCGACCTGGTAGCCCGCTATGCGGCCGCGATG
>JAICUO010000742.1 GCA_025935815.1 Streptosporangiaceae bacterium | reverse complement strand
TCGCGGGCGCCGGGGTCGGCTCCGTGCTCTAGGAGCACCTCGATCGTCCGCAGGAACCCCGCCCGGGCGGCGTAGTGCAGCGCGGTCGCGTCGAGGGCGCGGACTCCGGCCGCATTGTCGCGGGGACGGTCGGGGGCACTGTCGCGGGCACGGTCGGGGGCACTGCCGGGGGCACTGTCCGGGTTGCCCTGCTCGCCGGACGAAGTACCCCGGCGGTCGGTCACGCGGGCACCGTGGCGCAGCAGGGCGCGGACGTAGTCCGGATCGTCGGTGCGGCCCTGGTTCCCGGTGCAGCTGGCGCCGATCCAGGCGCCGGAGGAGTCGATCGCCGCGCCGTGGCTGGCCAGCAGCGGGGCGAGCACGGGATGCAGGACCCAGCGGCCCACGCCGATCCGGGTGGCATCCGCCCCGCGGGCCAGCAGCAGCCCGGCCATCTCCGCGCTGCCTTGCGCGGCGGCTCCGCGCAGCGCCCGCGCGTAGCCGGCGGCCGGATCCACCGCGTGATCCAAGCCAGCGTGGCCCAGGAGAAGGCGCAGCGCACCGGCCTGGCCGCCCGCGACCGCGTGGTCGACGGGGGTGACGGCCAGGACGTCGACCGCCGGGTCGGCCGCCTGGGCGAGGCCGGGATCGGCGGCCAGCATCCGGGCCAGCGAGTCCCGGTCGCCGAGGAACGCCGAGGTGAAGACGTCCTCGCGGGCGCCCGCCGCCATCAGCGCCGCCTCCGCCGCGCGGCGGCGCTTCATCCGGGCCGCGCACAGCGGCGTCACGAACACCACCCGCTCGAACGCCATCCCGGTGACGTTCACCGGCAGGAAGAAGGGATGGTCGGCGCCGACGCCGCGCTCCAGCAGCATGGCGATGATCTCGGCCCGGCCCGCCAGCGCGGCCGCCTGCATGATCGCCGCCGCGTAGGACGGCAGCAGCAGGTCAGGGGCCTGCGCCAGCGCCGTGCCGAGCCCGGCGGCGTCCCCCCGGTGCGCCAGGTCCCGCGCCCGCGCCACGCTGCGCGCACCGATGCCGCACCAGGCCACTGGCCGCGGCGCACTGTTGCCGGGGGCACTGTTGCCGGGGGCACTGTTGCCGGGGGCACTGTTGTTACTTGGGGCACTGTTGTTACCGCCCGTCCCGCCCGGCCGGCGCCCCCGCCCCGCGGGCCGGGCCGGGGCCACTTGCCCGCTGACGAGCGCCGTGGCCAGGCAGCGGGCCACGGCGGCGATCGCCGCACGGTCATCGCCGGCCGTGACCGTGGCCTCCAGCGCCCGGCGCAAGTGCCCCAGCCACCGGTCGGCCAGCGCCGCCGTGATCGGCAGGCCGTCGTGGGTGTGCCGCAGGCCCGCGTGCGCCTGCTCGCTGTAGCGGCCGGGGCCGCCCAGCCACTCCGCGAAGAACAGCTTCTGCCGTGACCGGCTGCCCGCCAGGTCGCGCGGGAACAGCGGGCGCAGTTGCGCGTCGGCCGAGATCCCCTCGTACAGCAGGTCGACCAGCCGGTCGACCGCCTGCTGGCCGCCGATCCGCCTGAACAGCCCAGTGCCGCGGAACGGCCGCCAGCCCGGCCCCCCATCCATCAGGGCGCGGTGCGCAAGCCCCGGCCGGCGCGCGGGATCCGTTGCCGGTGACATGGCGGCGGGGCCAGTGCCGGACGGCAGCTGCCCGCGCAAGGCGGTGGTGTACTTCTCCCCCGCGCGGGCGGCGGCGCGTGCCTTCTTACCCGCGGTGGTCTGCTTCTTCGGCACCCTGGAGTCCATCCCCGGCGAGGCCCTGCGCGTCTCGCCGATGAAGGGCATGCCTGCCAGACAGCGAGTAGTCACGGGCCCCGAGAGACCTTGACCGGCGATGCCATCATGCGGCGCAGGCGCGGACGGCGGCGGCGGACGGCGTACGGATCATGCCGTGGCACGCATAGTAACAACTCACCGCCCGCGGTTCCAGGCCTGCGCCGCCGACCACCCGCGCAAGGTGATGCGCGGGGAGGGGCGGACCGTGACGATAAGACGATGGCGAGGGAGGCTGTCTCAACTGGGTTGCGCTCGGCGCGGTGGCTGGCCCGGCTGAGTTTCGCCCTGGCCTTGGCCGCGATCGCGCTCGTGGCGGTCGAGGCCGGGCTGGCGAGCCTGACGATGCTGACGGTGGGCCTGGTGGCCGCGGTGGTCAGCCTGGCGGCGGCCTTCTGGTTCTTGTCCCGCCGGGGCGTGCTGCGCTGGCTGGCGCTGATACTGTTCGCGGCGGCGCCGATCGCGGTCGTCGTCGTGTACGCGCTGCACTCCCTGTTGTGGGTGGCGCTGGTGGCGGCGGCCGGGTGGCTGCTGGCGGGCATGGCCGCCCGCGCGGCCCTGGCCGGTGACCGCGGCCAGTGGCGGATGCCCGAGTACCCGGTGACCCACGCCGCCCGGCATCCGTTCCTGATCATGAACCCGAAGTCGGGTGGCGGGAAGGTCGGCCGGTTCGGCCTGCAGCGGGCGGCCACCGACCTTGGCGCCGAGGTGTTCCTGCTGGAGGGCCCCGAGCCGGTCGACGTCGCCGAGGTGGCCCGCGCGGCGGTTGCCCGCGGCGCCGACCTGCTGGGCGTCGCCGGCGGAGACGGCACCCAGGCCCTGGTGGCGGGCATCGCCGCCGGCCACGGGATCCCGTTCATGGTCATCACCGCGGGCACCCGCAATCACTTCGCGCTCGACCTGGGGCTGGACCGGGAGAACCCGCTTTCCTGCCTGGACGCGCTGTCGGACGCGGTCGAACTGCGCGTCGACCTCGGGGTGATCGGCGGCCGGACTTTCGTCAACAACGCCTCGTTCGGCGCCTACGCCGAGGTCGTCCAGGCACCCGCCTACCGCGGCGACAAGATGGGCACGACGCTGGAGTTGCTGCCCGACTTGCTGAGCGGCCATCGCGGGCCCCGGCTGACCGCCCGCGTGGCCGGGGAGGAGATCAGCGCGCCCCAGGCGCTCCTGGTCGCCAACAACCCGTACGGGACCGGCGACATCGCGGGCCTGGGCCGGCGCGCGCGGCTGGACCGCGGCGCGCTCGGCGTGGTGGCCGTCACGGTCGGCAGCGCGCGCGAGGCGGCCGGCCTGATCCGCGGGCGGCGCGCCGCCGGCGTGCGCGTGCTGACCACCCGCGAGGTAACGGTCACCGCCGACGCGCGCGAGCTGCCGGTGGGCATCGACGGCGAGGCGACATCACTGCCGGTCCCGGTGCGGTGCGCGGTCCGCCCGGGCGCGCTGCGCGTGTGGGTACCGCGTGGCCGGCCCGGCGTCCCCGCGCCGAAACCCGAGCTGAACTGGGCTAGGCTCTGGCAGCTGGCGCTATGAGGGAGGATCCCCGCGATGAAAGGCCGCTACGAGCGCCACACGGAGCTGGATGACGTCATGGACCGGGCCCGGCAGCTGTCGGTGCGGACGATGATCGTCGACGTTGAGCCGCTGGTGTCCTGGTGGGACAACACGCAAGAGTCCCTCGACTGGGGCGTGGCCATGGTCGTCGGCAAGGTCGCCACGCTGCCGGAGCTGCGCGTGCTGGTTTTCTCGACGAACTCCGTGCGCCGTCCCTCGGCGGTCCCGGCCGGCCAGGAGTTCGAGGTCCGTTACCTCGCCTCGGCCGGCAAGCCGCTGCGCACGGCGCCCTACCGGGGGCTGCCC
>JAICUO010000945.1 GCA_025935815.1 Streptosporangiaceae bacterium | reverse complement strand
CTGCCCGCGCCTGGTCCAGTGGCGGCGCGAGGTGGCCGCGACCCGTCGCAAGTCGTTCAGGGACGAGCGGTACTGGGGCCGCCCGATCCCGGGCTGGGGAGATCCGGACCCGCGGATACTCATCGTGGGCCTCGCCCCCGCCGCGCACGGCGGAAACCGCACCGGGCGGATCTTCACCGGGGATCGCAGCGGTGACTTCCTGTTCGCGTCCCTGCACCGGTGCGGGCTGGCCGCGCTTCCGGTCAGCGTGGCCGCCGGCGACGGCCAGCGGCTGCTCGGCACGCGGATGGTGGCGGCGGTCCGGTGCGCTCCGCCCGACAACAAGCCCACTCCCCAAGAGCGTGACACCTGTGCCCCGTGGCTGGCCGCCGAGCTGTCGCTGGTCGCGCCCACCGTGCGGGTGGTCATCTGCCTGGGCGGCTTCGCCTGGCAGGCACTGTGGGCGCCGCTGGCCGCCGGCGGCTGGAAAGTGCCGAGGCCGCGCCCGGCATTCGCGCACGGCGCCGCTGTTCAGATCGGCGCCGCTGAGAGCAGCACGGCCGCGATTAGCCTGGCCACACCCCAGGCGCCGCCATTCCTGCTGCTCGGCTGCTACCACCCAAGCCAGCAGAACACCTTCACCGGGCGGGTCACCCCGGAAATGTTCGACGCGATCTTCGCCCGTGCCCGTGACTACGTGCGCTGAATTGCAAGAAAAGCATAGCTTGTCCACAGCAGGCATTGCCCGGGTAAATGAGAATTCGGTATAACCTAGGGACGCCCCCGTAGCCCAAGGTAGAGGCTGACCCCCTAAAAGGGTCGGGAGTGTCGGTTCGAACCCGACCGGGGGCACGCCGGTTGCTGTAGAGGTCTTATGCAGGCTAACCGGCGGATGTGCATCTGCAAATGCAAGTCGCAATTGCAGATGCACCCGGCATTCTTAATTATGCGTACTAGGCGCCGAAAAGACGCATCCGCCGACGGATTTCGTACTCGTGCACGATCGCGGCCGCGTAGCGGTCACAGATCCCGTGCTCGTCGGCTAGCCAGTTGGCCCGCTCCTCCCGGCGCAGGAACGCCGGGCCAGATTCAAGGTGGGCGAACCACTCGGCTAGCTCGCGTCCGGTCTGGAAGGGGATCCGGGCGATGAGGCTCTTGTGCATGTCGGGCGAGTGCGTCAGCGACATTGGCACCTCCAGGGGAAGCCGCTTTCTGTCGAGACTGCCCTACGCAAGCGCGCCTGGCAACCCCCAACTTGCAACCATCCTGTTATGTCTGGTTTGTCGGCCCGTTACTGGCCGGTAGTCTAGTAACGCTCCGCGTATGACCTGCGGCTTTACGATAGCTAGCTCAGCCGCTCGAAGATCATCGCCATGCCCTGGCCGCCCCCCACGCACATCGTCTCCAGGCCGATCGTCTTGTCGTGGAAGGCCAGGCTGTTCAGCAGCGTGGAGGTGATCCGGGCGCCGGTCATCCCGAACGGGTGACCCACCGCGATCGCCCCGCCGTTCACGTTCAGCCGGTCGATGTCGATGCCCAGGTCCCGGTAGGACGGGATCACCTGCGCGGCGAACGCCTCGTTGATCTCCACGAGGTCGACGTCGGAGATCGCCATCCCGGCCCGGCGCAGCGCCTGCCGGGACGCCTCGACCGGCCCGAGCCCCATGATCTCGGGCGACAGCGCGCTGACCCCCGTGGACACGATGCGCGCGAGCGGGGTCAGCCCCAGCGCGGCCGCCTTCACGTCGCTCATGATTACCACCGCCGCCGCTCCGTCGTTCAGCGGGCAGCAGTTTCCGGCCGTCACGGTTCCGTGCTCGCGGAACGCGGGCTTCAGCCCGGCCAGCTTCTCCGCCGTCGTCCCCGGGCGGGGGCCGTCATCAGCGGAGACCACGGTTCCGTTGGGGAGGGTGATCGGGGTAATGTCCTTGCCCCAGAACCCGTTGGCCAGGGCCTTCTCGGCGAGTTGCTGCGAGCGGGCGCCGAACTCATCCTGCTCGGCGCGGGTGATCCCGCGCAGCGCCGCGACGTTCTCGGCGGTCTGGCCCATGGCGATGTAGACGTCGGGGATCTCCCCGTCCGCGCGGGGATCGTGCCAGGACGCCGCGTCGGCGGCGGCCGTCGCCTCGGTGCGCTCCGTCGCCG
>JAICUO010000512.1 GCA_025935815.1 Streptosporangiaceae bacterium | reverse complement strand
GCGCAACGTCGCCGCCTACACGGCGGCGCTGGTGAGCAGCGGGGTGATCATCGCCGAGCAGACGCGCTTCACCGGCCTGGGTGGCGGCGGAGGTGGCACGGGATGGCTAGTGCGCACCTCGCGCGGTGAGGTCTGCGCCGGGAGGGTCATCCTCACCGGCGGGACGCGGCTCGCCGAGGTGGGGGCGCTGGCCGGCGGGACCGTGCCGGCCGGCGGGGTGCGGCATCAGGTCGTGGTCACCGAGCGGCATCCGGCGTTCGCGGACACGCCCATGGTCTTCGACGTGCCCTCCGGCTTGTACTGGCGGCCGGAGGAGGGCGGCCTGCTGTGGGGGATGAGCAACCCCGACGAGCCGCCGGGCGATAACCGCGCGATCGACCTCGCGTACCTGTCGCGGATGCGGGAGCGGATGGCCGCGCTCGTGCCGCTGACCAGCGAGCTGGGAATCCGCCGGATGTGGGCCGCGACGATCGACTACACGCCCGACCACCTGCCGGTCATCGGCCCCGCGCCGGGCCTGGACGGGGTGTTCGTCGCCTCGGCGGGCGGGGCCGGGATGATGTGGGGGCCGGCGATCGCGCGGGCGACAGCGGACCTCGCCCTGCTCGGCGCCTCCGACGTCGTGGACACCGCGGACCTGGGGCTGGACCGGTTTGACGCAGAGGGCCGCAGCAGGCTGCCCGCCGACCCGATAGCACTGCCGTTCCCGCAAGCACTGCCGTTCCCGCAAGCACTGCCGTTGCCGCAAGCACTGCCGTTCCCGGAGAAAGCCGGCTGACCGCGGCCGGCCGGCGGCCCGCTGGCGGCCCGTGTTGGCGGGGCCGCGTTACCGGCTGCCGCGTCAGCTGATCGAGACCTGCCGGTCGGCGACGTCGATGTCCTTGAAGAAGCGACGGTGCACGCGCAGCTTGTCATTGCCAACCGCGACCTGGTGCCAGACTCCCCGGCCCGGGCCAAGGCGGGTGAACCTCGGGGCCTCGCCCACCACGCCGCGCGCCTTGGACATGCCCCACTTGCCCGCGTTCAGCACCAGGATGCGGTTATTGGTGACGGCGATGATCCGGTAGCTGTTGAGGGCGTAGAAGAGCAGGCCGCTCACGAGAATGAGGTAGTTGCTGCGCGTCTGGGCGCCGACCACCGCCTCCAGCTGCTCGCCGGGCTGCAGGTACTGGGCGGCCGAGCGCCGCATCTTGTCACGGATCGCCATGACGTTTCTCTCCTTCGGGGGCCGGGGACCGGCCGCTGGGGCCGGGGGTGAGCCGCGGAAAGGCCGCCCGCTGGGGGTGGAGGGTTAGCGGGCAGCCTTTCCGGGCAATGACGGATGCCTTACGTTGGGGCGTCAGCATCCGCTTCCAGTACGATGGCCGATCGCGCTGACATGACGCTGAACCGGCGCTGAAACGCCTTCCCGGCTGGCGCCCGACACCGCTGTGACCTGCCGGTTCGGCGGGCGGGCGACATCCGTGCCGGCATGCTGGCACACCATTTGCTGCCATTGACCCCGCTTGCGGGCGGGCCGAGCTGGCGCCCCTCCCCCTCCGTGAGTGACCGTTTGACTAGAAAACTGATATCACTATGATAGATATCAGATATCAGAGAACTCCTCATGGAGGTGGGCACGATGACGGCCCAAACGAACGTCGCCGCCGGAGCCAGCAGCGCTCCGGGCACCCCCGCCCAGGCCATGCCGGAACGGACGGCGCGGTACCTGCCGGGCATCCCCATGCTCGTGCTCGGCCTTGTCCTGCTCATCGCCGCGGTGGCGTGCTTCTGGCTGGCGAGCAACCACCCGGACACTCCCGCCCTGGCCCTGTCGTGGGCGGCGGCGCTGCTCATCCTCGGCGGAGCCCTCGTGCTGCGGGGCCTTACCCCGGTCGCGCCCGGCCGGGCCCACGTCATCCAGCTGTTCGGCAAGTACCGGGGCACGATCCGGGAACCAGGCCTTCAGTGGGTGAACGCGTTCGCCCACCGCATCCCCGTCTCTACGCGGATCCGCAACCTGGAGACCGCGCAGGCCAAGGTGAACGACGCCGACGGCAACCCGATCGAGATCGCCGCCGTGGTGGTCTGGCAGGTCGCCGACACCGCGCACGCCACCTACGCGGTCGATGACTACCCGAAGTTCGTCGCGATCCAGGCCGAGACCGCCGTCCGGCACATCGCCTCCAGCTACCCCTACGACAGCCGCGGCACCGACGCGCTCTCGCTGCGCGACAACGCGGACGAGGTCACCGGACGGCTCGCCGACGAGCTGGCCGAGCGGGTCAAGTCGGCCGGGGTGCGGGTCATCGAGACCCGGCTCACCAGGCTGTCATACGCCCCCGAGATCGCCCAGGCCATGCTGCGCCAGCAGCAGGCCAGCGCCGTTGTCGCCGCGCGGCAGCGGATCGTCGAGGGCGCGGTCGGCATGGTCAAGCTCGCGTTGCAGCGGCTGGACGACGAGGGCGTCGTCGAGCTGGACGAGGAGCGCAGGGCGGCCATGGTCTCGAACCTGCTCGTCGTCTTGTGCAGCGAGCAGGCAACCCAGCAAGTCGTCAACGCCGGGTCGCTGTACCAGTAAGCGGCCTCATGACTGAGCGCAAGAGCGTGCTGCTGCGCCTCGACCCAGCTGTCCACGACGCCTTGGCCCGATGGGCCAGCGATGAGATGCGCAGCACCAACGCCCAGATCGAGTTCCTGCTCCGCCGGGCCCTCACCGAGGCGGGCCGGATGCCGGGTCACGCGCGGAAGATGCGCGGCCAGGGCCGGCCGCCCCGCCAGGACGCCGACGAGGCCGACGAGGCCGACGAGGCCGGGTCCCCGCCAGGCGGCGGCTAGCCCGCGGCCGAACGAGCCGAACGAGCCGAACTAGTAGCGCCGATACCGTAGCCCTACGGTATCGGCGCTGGTCATGCGCGCCTAGCGTGTTGGTCACCCAAGCGATATAGAGGTGATCAGCATGGGATCTACGGTAGATCTCGATGTCTTCATGGAGTTCGTGGGCAAGTTCGCGGGCGACCTCGGGGCGGTTGTCGCGGCCGGGAACGTGGTGCTCGGCGACCGGCTGGGTCTGTACCGTTCCCTGGCCGCGGACGGGCCGGCGACAGGGGCGGAGCTCGCCGCGCGGACCGCCACCGATGAGCGGTACGTCAGCGAGTGGCTGGCCGGGCAGGCGGCCGGCGGCTACGTCAGCTACGACGAGGCCGGCGGACGCTATGACCTGTCCCCGGAGCAGGCCCTCGCGCTGGCCGACCCGAACGGCCCGGTGAGCGTCCCTGGCGCGCTGACCCTCGCGCTCGGCGCGGTGGCGAACGTGCCGGCCATGACCGAGGCGTTCCGCACTGGCGCGGGCGTCGGCTGGCACGAGCAGAACGCGGACGTCCACGGGGGATGCGAGCAGTTCTTTCGCGCCGGGTACGCCGCGCACCTGGTGGCGGACTGGCTGCCCGCGCTGGACGGGGTCGTGGCGAAGCTGACCGCCGGGGCGCGCGTCGCCGACGTGGGCTGCGGCCTCGGCGCATCGGCGGTGCTGCTGGCCCAGGCATTCCCGGCCAGCCGGGTCGATGGCTCGGATTACCACGAGGGATCCATCGCGCTGGCCACCAAGCGGGCCGCGGACGCGGGGGTGACCGATCGGGTCACGTTCGCGGCGGCGACCGCGCAGACCTTCACCGGCACCGGGTATGACCTGGTGGCGACGTTCGACTGCCTGCATGACATGGGCGATCCGGCCAGCGCGGCCCGGCACATCAGGCAGGCGCTGGCCCCGGACGGGACGTGGCTGATCGTGGAGCCCATGGCCGCCGACACGGTCGCCGGGAACCTCAACCCCGTGGGCCGGGTGTACTACAACTTCTCCACCCTGCTGTGCCTGCCGAACGCCCGGTCCCAGTCCGGCGGCTACGCGCTCGGCGCGCAGGCCGGCGAGGCGGCGATCCGCTCGGTGGTGCTCGACGCCGGGTTCGGCTCGTTCCGCCGGGCCGCGGAGACCCCCTTCAACCTGGTGTACGAGGCTCGACTCTGACTCCCGGCCCTGACAGGCTGGCTGGCATGGGCGAGCCATCGCGGGACTTCGCCGCAGCGAGGAAGTGGCTCCTCGCCGCGGCGGAGGAATACTGCGCCGGGCATGCCTACCGGGAGGCTTCGGGCGTTCTGCGGCTGGCCCTGGAGTACTGGCCGGACGCGGGAGCCGATAGCGGCGGCCAACTCGACGGGGGCCAACTCGACGGGGGCCGGCTAGAGGTCATTGACCGGCTCGCCCAGTGCGCCGAGATGTGCTCCGAGCAGGACGAGGCGGCCACCCTGCTGGAGGAACTGGTGGCCGGGCGGGCGCGGCAGGGCGACCTGCCCGTGCTGGCGGCCGCCTATCGCCGGCTGGCCGTCGTCCAGGAGCTGCGCGGTCACTGGGCCTGCGCCCTCGCCGCTCGCGACAGCGCGGCCGCGGCCTTCGACCAGTGCGGGCAGCCAGCGCAAGCCGCCACCGACCGGCTCGCGGTGGCCGCCCACCAGCGCTCTGCCGCCAGCTACAACGCCTCGCTGGCAACCCTCGCCGTCGTCGCCGCCAACGCGAGGGCCAGCGGGCGCACGGACCTGCTGCTGCGCGCCGAGGGCCTGCGCGGCAACGTCTTGTCGCGTCTCGGGGAGAGCGGCAGGGGCCTGGCGGCGGTCCGGGCGGCTCTCGCCGACGCGCTGCGCGCCGACATGCCAGACACCGCGGCCGAGCTGCAGCAGCGGCTCGCCGACTCCCTCGAGCACGGCGGCGACTACGAGGCGGCGACCCGCGCGTACGGGGCCGCGTACCTGTACTGCGACTCACATGGCACCGACGGGCTGGGCCAGCTGTGCCGGGCGTGCGCGACCGCGGTCCTGTTCAACCGGGGCGAATGGGACCTGGCGCTGGCCGTCAGCGAGGACGTGCTCGCCGGCCCGGGCGCGGTAACGCACTCGCGGGCGGTCAGCGCGTGCATGACTGGCCTGGTCCACGCGCTGCGCGGCAACTCCGGCGCGGCCCGCGGGTTCCTGCTCGACGCAGCGGCGATCGCCGCCCGCATCGAGCTGGTCGCCGTGGAACTGCTGTCCGCCTGGGGCCTGTGCATGCTCGATGAGGAGTCCGGCGCGGTCAGCGCGGCCACCGGCCGTGCCCGGCAGGTGCTGGACCGGGTGAACCGGACGCAGGAGCGGCACTACTGCATCCCGGTCCTGCAGTGGGCCGCCACGTTCTTCGCCTCCCGGGGGCTGCTCGATGATGCCCGGGCCTGCGCCGCGGCCCTGTCGCGCATCAGCGAGGCCACCGCGCAGCCGGAGGCGGTGGCCTCCTTGGCGCACGCGCTGGGCGAGACGCTGCTCGCTGAGAATCCGAGGGCCGCCGCGGGCGAGCTCCGCATGGCCGCCGAGACGCTCGCTGGCCTGGGCCTGCCCCTCGCCGCCGCGCACGCCCAGGTCCGCGCGGCGTCCGCTGCCCAGGCGGTCGGCGACCAGGGCCCGGCCCGCAAGCTGCTGCGCGCCGCGCGCGCGACGGCGGAACGGCTGAGCGCCGCGCAACTGCTGGCCCAGTGTGACGCGCTGGCCGCGCGCCTGCGCGACCGCCCCCCGGAGGTCTCATCCGCAACGAAACCGGCCACTGGCAGTTCCCGCGCCCCCGCGCCCAGTCCCGTGGCCGGCCTGACCGCCCGCGAGATGGACGTGATGCGCCTGGTCGCGGCGGGCAACACCAGCAGGCAGGCCGCCGCGGTCTTGTTCCTCAGCCCCCGGACGGTCGAGATGCACGTCCAGGGGTGCCTGCTCAAGCTCGGCTGCCGCACCCGCGCCGAGGCCGTCCGCAAGCTGGCAGGCCT
>JAICUO010000483.1 GCA_025935815.1 Streptosporangiaceae bacterium | reverse complement strand
GGCTTGGCGGCCGCTGGTCGCCACCCCCGCCGCCTCCCACCCGCTCGCGGGGCGGCGCGCGCGCGCCGAGGCGGGCCTGACCAAGATCATCAAGGCTTATCAGCTCAACGGCCGGGTGGTGACCGCGGGTGCCAAAGGCTGCGTCGTGTTCTCGGCCGGGCCCGTGCGTGACTACCGGGGGTTCCTCACCGCCGATGACTCGCTCAGCCACGCGCACTGGCTGTTCCAGCACAACGGCGGGGTGTTCCTGCCGCCCTGGGGGAAGATCGAGCAGTGGCTGATCTCCGTGCAGCACGACGAGGCGGACATAGTCCGCCTCGTCGATAACTTCGCTGCCTTCGCCCAGGCGGTCAGCGCCTAGGCAACTGGCCGGCGTGGGCGACGAACCCCTGCTGCAGGATCGCCGTCTGGCTGTTGTTCCCTCCCCGCTCGCCGATGAACTGGTACGTGACGGGGTCGAAGATCCACTCGCTGGGGGACAGGTCACCGGGTCCCTTGAAGGAGACCGCTATGCCCGGCCGGCCTACCGCGTTCGTGGCGTGCCCGACGAGCCGCACGCCCGGGATGAGCGCAGCGGCCCGGAAGAGCCCGGCGGCGGTCTTCGGCGGCACGATCGACTCGCGGATCATGTCGCCGATCGTGGTGAACTCCTCACGGGCCAGCTCATTGCCCCACCTCTCGCCCCTGATCTGGTGGTAGATGAAGTTGAGCAGCGCCTGCGGATCGGTGGGCAGCCTCTGCAGGAAGCGATACGTGGGGTCGTTGACGCCGCCGCCGCAGAAGCCCGGGACGGTCGGCTGTGACGCCGCGTCCTGGTTGCCGAGCGAGATGCGCTTGCCGTGCTCGATCAGCAGGCCGGGGGGGTCGCACAGGGAGGCGACGGATACCCAGACCTGCCGCTCATGCAGCGGGGTCCCCCAGGAGACCTCGCTGCGGACGTACACGAACTCGCTGTCGCTGACCTTTGGCTCGGGCCGCTGTGCGGCCGCGTCGGCGACCTTGGCCAGCAGCATCATGGCCGTCATGCCGCCGCCCGCGGCTGGGCCGCTGTTCCCCGCCGCCGGGCCGCTGCTTCCTGCCACCGCGGAGCCGCCACCTGGGGCACCGGGCATCAAGACGGTGACCGCGACCGCCGCCGCGGCGGCGACCGTTACCGCGCCCGCCAGGGCGGGGACCCAGGGCCTGGCCGCGCGCCGGCGGCGCCGCGGCAGTGCGCCCACCGGTGCCGCCCCGTACCGCTCGCGGGCCATCTCGGCGGCCAGGTGCGCCCGCAGGGCCTGCGATCGCCGGGCCGTCATCTCCGGCACTGCCGGGGGCGGCAGCAGCCGCGTCAGCTCACTGATCTCGTCACCGCCGCCCATCACTGCGCGATTCCCGCGGCTATCGTTCATCGGGTGCCTCCTCGTGCTGGCCGGCGTGCCGGCTGCGTCCAACGATCCGCCCTGCTGCGGCCGTCATCGGGAAACTGTCCGCTCCTGGCGCCGGGTTCCCCGGAAGCCGGGTGCTCGCGGGAAGGCGTGCCCGCCCCGGCCTCCCGCAGCTTGCGCCGGGCGCGCGACAGCCGCGACCGGACGGTCCCGACGGGGATCCCCAGCGCGGCGGCGGCGGACTCGTAGTCAAGGCCCGACCACACGCACAGCGCGACCACGTCCTGATCGTCGGTCCGCAGCCGGCCGAAGGCGGCTCGCACCGCATCCAGCCGGGCCGCGTCGTCGAGCCGGGTGACGACCTCGTCGGCGAAGTCCGGCACGACGCCCAGATCGGGCACCCTCGCCATGGCGGCCTGATGCCGCCGGGCCGCGCGCGTGAAGTTGCGTACCACGTTGACGGTGATCCCCAGCAGCCAGGGCCGCAGCGACTCCCCGTGGGGTTCAACTCTGTCGTGTAGCCGCCAGGCCTCCAGGAAGGTCAGCGACACGATCTCCTCTGCCTCGGTGCGGTTGCCGGTCAGCCGGTAGGCGAGGCTATAGACGGCGCGCGTGTAGCCGTCGAATAGCTCGCCGAAGGCATCCGGATCACCGTCGCGCACCCGGGCGCGCAAACTTGGCTCCATATCCCTGCACTGTCCGGCCGGAGCCTGCGAGTTCCCGTACACCGAAATCCATTCTTTACATCCCAAACCTTGCCCCGCCCGGGCGATGCGAGTTGTATTAACCGCACGTTCAGTCAGTCCCGGCGCAGGCCGGGCGGGGAGGCACGCTGGTGGCACACCCGAGAGAAGGCTGGCGAGGTCACGGGGTACCCCGGGTTCGTTCGGCGGAAGGCTCTGGGGCACTGCACGCTAGCCCGCCGGCGGGGGCTGGTCGGCGTGCCTTCCTCACCGGGAGCGCCGCCCTGGCCGCGGCCGGCCTGCTGGCCGGGTGCGCCTCCGACATCGCCGGCACCGGCACGCTGCCGCTGCCGCGCCCGCGCCACCCGGTGACGTGGCCGGCCTTCGCCGGCAACGCCGCGATCAAGCCGGGCCGCTCCCCCGAGCAGCACGCGACCTTGCAGGTCTACACCTGGGAGGCGTACATCAACCAGGACGTGGTGAACGCCTTCGCGAAGAAGTTCAAGTGCAAGGTGCAGATCACGACGTTCAACACGATGAACGAGGCGCTGTCGAAGCTGCGCAGCGGCCTGTCCTACGACGTCCTGGTCGGGGCGACCGTCGACGTGCTCGGCCAGCTCATCGAGGGCAAGCTGGTCCAGCCGCTGAACCACGGCTACCTCCCCAACATCGCCAACGCCTGGCCGGACTTCATCAACCCGTTCTACGACCAGGGCTGGCAGTACACGGTCCCGTACACGATCTACACCACCGGGCTCACCTGGCGTAAGGACAAGGTCCACGAGAACCCGTCCGCGATGGCCAGCCCGTGGGCGATGCCGTGGCAGCCCAAGTACCGGGGCCGCGTCGCGATCCTCGACGACTACCGCGAGGGGATCAGCCTCGGGCTGCTCAAGAACGGGGTCCACGACCTCAACACCACCGACTACCGGCAGATCGGCGCGGCTCGCAAGGCGCTGGAGGACCTGACCGGCATGGTGAACCTGAAGATCTCCAGCACCGAGTACACGCAGGTGCCCGCGGGCGAGACGTGGATCTCCACCGCCTGGTCCGGCGACATGGCGGCGGCGGCCTCCTACATGCCCAAGGGCGTCGACGTCAGCGTGGTCGGCTACTGGTTCCCTGCCGACGGCCGCGGGCCGGTGGCCAACGACACCAACGTCATCCTCAGCTCCGCGACCAGCCCGGTGCTCGCCCACGAGTTTCTCAACTTCTTCCTCGACCTGGACAACGTGCTGAACAACATCAGCTGGAACGGCTACATGCAGCCGCTGACCGGGGTGACTCCCAAGGTGCTGATCGACCAGCAGATCCTGCCGCCGTCGCTGACCTCCACCGTGGTGACGCCGGCCTACTTCCGCCGCGGGGTCAGCGAGCTGCAGCTCCCGGTCGACGCCGATGCCCTGTGGCAGCAGGCCTGGCTCGTCGTCAGCAACGGGATCTGAGGAGGCGGCAAGTGACGGCCAAGAAGGCGACGGCTCCCAGGTTCTGGATCGCGCTCGCCGTGCCCGGCATGATCTGGCTGCTGGTGCTGTTCATCGTGCCGGTCTACGCGGTCCTCGCGATCGCGATGGGCAAGCTGGACCAGATGCTCGAGGCCCCCGTCGCGGTCTGGAGCCCGCTCGACTGGAGTTCCTCGAACGTCATCGACGTGTGGCGCGACATCTTCGGCAGCGCGTCCTTCGCCGGGCCGATCCTGGCGCGGACCATCGCCTACACCGCCATCGCCGCGCTGGTGTGCCTGCTCATCGGCTATCCGTGCGCCTACTTCGTCGCCCGGTTCGCCGGACGGCGCAAGGGGCTGTTCCTGGTCCTGCTGATCGCGCCGTTCTGGATCAGCTACATGATGCGCATGCTGGCCTGGATCGACTTGCTGGCGACCGGCGGCTACGTGAACAAGGCGCTCGGCTGGCTCGGCATCGGCCCGGTCAACTGGCTCGGCGGCCACTCGGTGACCGTGGTCTTCGGGCTGGTCTACGGCTACATCCCGTACCTGATCATGGTGCTGTTCGCGGGCCTGGACCGGATCGACGGCTCCCTCCTGGAAGCCGGCCGTGACCTTGGCCTCGGGCGCGTCCGCACGTTCATCCACGTGACGCTGCCGCTATCTCGCCAGCCGATCCTCACCGGCCTGCTCATCACGGTGCTGCCAATGCTCGGTGACTACTACACCAATCAGATGCTGTCCGGCGCCGCGCACACGTCCATGATTGGCAACCTCATCCAGGGCCAGCTCGGCACGCCCGGGCTCGAGGGCCAGGGCGCCGTGCTCAGCCTCCTGCTGCTGCTGGTCCTGCTGATCCCGATGGTCTACTACGTGATCGCGACGAACCGGGAGGCGGCAAGCCGATGACCGCGACAAGCTCCGCCGGGACCAGCCCGGCCCCGGCGACCACCGCCGACCCCGTCAGCCCCGTCAAGGCCCGGCGGCTCCCGCGCCGCAGCCCGTGGGGCCACCCCTGGTTCCTTGAGGGGTTCATCTGGCTGTACCTGCTGTGGTCGCTGGCCCCGATCGCGATCGCGGTGCTGTTCTCCGTCAACAACGGCCGCTCCCAGTCCGCCTGGCAGGGGTTCTCCTGGCGGTGGTACTTCACCGACCACACCAACTCGGTGCTGCACAACCCGCAGCTGCACGCCGCGGTCTCGCAGACCGTCCGGCTGTCGGTGCTCACGACGCTGATCGCCGTCCCGCTCGGCGTCGCGTTCGCGCTGGGCCTCAACCGCTGGCGCGGCGGCCTGCCCGCCACGTTCAACTTCGTGATGCTGCTGTCGTACGTGATCCCCGAGCTGATCTTCGGCGTGTCGATGTTCTTCGTCTTCACGACGCTGTTCACCTCGGTCCACCTGGGCACCCTGGCTGAAGTCCTCGGCCTCGTCACCTGGAACGTCTCCTGGCCCGCGATCATCGTCGCGGCGCGCCTGGCTACCCTGGGCCGCCAGTACGAGGAGGCCGCCGCGGACCTGGGCGCCAACCAGTTCCAGGTGATCCGCCGCGTCCTGCTGCCGCTGCTGGCCCCGGCGATCTTCGCCAGCGCCGTGCTGGTCTTCTCCGGCGTCATCGACGACTTCGTCATCGTCGACCTGCTGTCTTCCAGCGCCGGCAACACCCCGATGTCGGTCATCATCTACACCACCCAGCACGGTGGCAACGGCGGCCCCGCGCTGAACGCGCTCGGCTCCATCATGCTGGCGATGTCGCTGGTCATCGTCATCCTCGGCTACGTCGGCTACCGCTTGCTGAGCCGCGGCGAGCGGGGCGGCCTGGACGCCCTCACGGCGATTGCCGGAGAAGGCTAAGCACGCGGCCGCGGACGGGCTACCGTGTCGTTCGTGGGAGCCATCACCGAGAAGGCCGTCGCCGGCTTCGCCGACAGCTACGGCCGGGCACCGGACGTCGTATGGTCCGCGCCGGGCCGGGTCAACCTGATCGGCGAGCACACCGACTACAACGAGGGCCTCGTCCTGCCGTTCGCCATCGGCCAGCGCACCGTGGCGGCGGCGGCCCGCCGCCCCGGAAGCGACGTGATCACCGTGCGCTCGGCCGCTTTCGAGGGCGCCGTCAGCACCCGGCTGGCCGACATCGCGCCCGGCGCGCTCACCGGCTGGGCCGCGTACCCGCTCGGCGTCGCCTGGGCGCTGCGCCAGAACCCGGACCTGCCCGCGCCCGGCCCGGAGGCGGGCGCCGAGTTCTTCATCGACTCCGACGTTCCCGTCGGCAGCGGGCTATCCTCCTCGGCCGCCCTGGAGATCGCGGTCGCCGGCGCGCTCGATGAATTGTGGGGCCTCGGCGCCAGCGGGAACGAGGTCATCGACGCGGGCCATCGCGCGGAGAATGTCATCGTCGGCGCCCCGACCGGGATCATGGACCAGTTCGCGGTCCTGCGCGGCGAGGAGGGGTGCGCCGTCTTCCTGGACTGCCGCACCGAGGTCGATGAGATCGTGCCGCTGGGGCTCGGCCCGGCCAGCCTGGAGCTCATCCTCATCGATACCGGCCAGCGGCACGCCAACGCCGACGGCGGGTACGCCGACCGGCGGGCCGCCTGCGAGCGGGCCGCCCGGCTGCTCGGCGTCCCCTCCCTGCGCTACATCCCGGTCGACAAGCTGCCCCGGGCCGGGGAAGTCCTCGATGAGGTCACGTTCC
>JAICUO010000177.1 GCA_025935815.1 Streptosporangiaceae bacterium | reverse complement strand
GTTCGGCCTCAACTTTCCGATCGTGTTGACCGCGATGGCGAAGTCGGCGTTCGGCGGCAACGCGAGCACGTACGGCCTGTTCAACATCGTCTTGGCGGCCGGCTCGGCGGCGGGCGCGCTGCTGGCCGGGGCCGGACGCCGCCCCCGGCAGCGGGTCATCGTGGCCGCGGCCGCCGGGTTCGGGCTGCTGCAGGTGGCGGCCGCCCTCATGCCGGGCCTGGCGGCCTTCCTCCCGCTGATCGCCGCCATGGGACTCGTCAACCTGGTCTTCCAGGCGATGGCGAACGCGTCGGTCCAACTCGCGGTCGACCCGCGGCTGCGGGGCCGCGTGATGGGCCTGTACATGCTGGTCTTCATGGGCGGCACGCCCATCGGCGCCCCGATCATCGGCATGATCACCAGCCACTTCGGCCCCCGGGCGGGCATGACCACCTGTGGCGCCGTCCCCGTGCTGGCCGCCGCCATCGTCGCCGTCACGATGTGGACGGGCGCCGGGGGGCGCGCGGGCCGTTCGCTCACATCACTCGCATCTTCACCCGCTCGTATTCTTCGTCGTTGATGACGCCGTTGCGATGCAGGCTGGCCAGCTTCGACAGCTCGTCGGAGGGGCTGCGGTTCACGCCCGCGCTTTCGGGGCTGCCGTAATAGTCGCCGTATGGCGAGGCCGCGGTCAGCGGGCGGGTGCTGCGCTCATGCATCGCGCTACCGCGCGCGATCAGGTACACCAGGACGCCCAGGAGCGGCAAGACGATGACGAAGAGCAGCCAGCCGGCCTTAGCCAGGCCGCTCAGGTCGCGGCTGCGGAAGATGTCCATGATTATCCAGAACAGCAGGACGAGCCACAGCAGCCAGCCGAAGACGTACAGGGTCGTCAGGAATATGTCGAACAGCGGGTAACCGGTCACTTCAGGATGCCCCCTTGCACGCGAGCCGCCGGATCCGCTCCGTCGGCTGGGGTAGCCCCCAGCATCGCCGCACGGAAGCGACGGGACGTCACCCGCACGGGGTGAATCTGATGGCCCGGCCCGTGCGGCAAGCTGGCCAGTATGGCGATCAGGGCACGGCTCCCGTCCGCGAGCGCCCGGCGACCGGGCGGCAACCGGCGGTTCGGGCTGCTGCTCGTCATGCTGGCGGGCACGTACGTGATCTCAGCCTTCATCCCCGGCGCGGTGACCAGGACTTTGCAGATCGCGCTGTTCCTGGCGATCGTGCTGCTCGCGGTGCGCGCCAGTCGCGCCTCCCGCCGCGTCTCCCGCCTGGTGAACGCCGGGGTCCTGGCCGGGTCGGCCGCCGCCCTGGCCCTGGCGCAAGGCGCGTCGACGGGAGCGGCGGCGGGGGCGGCGTCCGCGTGGACCGCGCTGATGCTGGCGTTGGCGGTCGTCCTGATCCTGGGCGAGGTGCTGGCGGGCAAGGACGTCACGCTGCAGAGCATCTTCGGGGCCATCAGCGTCTACCTGGTCATCGGGCTGATGTTCGCGGCCTTCTACGCGGCGATGAGCGATCTCGGCGGCGGTCCCTTCTTCACCGACGGGCAGCCCGCCACCACCGCGACGTTGCAGTACTTCAGCTTCACCACCCTCACCACGGTCGGCTACGGGGACTTCACCGCGGCGGCCGACAGCGGCCGGGCGGTGGCCGTGATGGAGGCCGTCCTCGGGCAGGTCTTCCTGGCCGTGCTGGTCGGCTGGCTGGTCTCGGTCTTCCGCGCGCCCCGGTTCTCCGGGGATAACGCGCAGACCACGCCGCACCCGCGCACGCCGAAGCGGCAGAACCGGGCAGCCATGAGCGCCGCCGTGCGAAGGTCCTCCCGTCACCGGTCCGGGAGCCCGCGGCCGGGAGCGCCGCCCCGCCTCACCCGCCGGGGGTGACGACCGGCACGGGCCGGGGTGGCAGCCTCGGATAGGTGACGGGAGCAAACCGCCGGTCGATGATCGCGCCATTGGCGCTGGCGCAGTTCATCGCCAGCTACGCCGCGACGAACATGAACGTGGCGATCAGCGCGATCGCCAAGGACCTCGGGACCAACGTGGCCGGGGTGCAGACCGCGATCACGCTGTTCACCCTGGTCATGGCGGCGCTGATGATCCCGGGCAGCAAGCTGACCGACATCTGGGGCCGCAAGCGGTGCTTCGTGCTCGGCCTGGCCGTCTACGGCATAGGCGGCCTCATCGCCGCGCTCGCGCAGGGCCTGCCGACGCTGATCATCGGGTACTCGGTGCTGGAGGGCGTGGGGTCCGCGCTGATGATCCCGCCCATCTACATCCTGATCACCGTCGCGTTCCCGGACGTCAAGTCGCGGGCCCGCTACTTCGGGGTGGTCAGCGGGGCCGCGGGCCTCGGCGCGGCCGCCGGGCCGCTGATCGGCGGGCTGGTCACCACCGCGATCAGCTGGCGGGCGTCGTTCGGGCTGCAGGTCCTGGTAGTCGCCGTGATCGCCTGGCTCGCGCTGAAGATCACCGACCCGGCCCCGACCGGGCCGCGGCCGCGGTTCGACGTGACCGGGGCAGCCCTGTCGGCCATTGGCCTGTTCTTCGTGGTCCTCGGGCTGCTGCAGTCGCGCACCTACGGCTTCGGCGCATCACGGCAAGACTTCAGCATCGGAAGCACCGTGATCATCCCCAAGGGCTCGATATCACCCGTCTGGGTCTACGTCGCGATCGGCGCGCTGTTCCTCGCGTGGTTCATCCTGCACGTCCGGTCGGCCGAGCGGAAGGGCCGCGCCGTCCTGGTGGCCCTGCGGATGTTCCGGAACAAGACCGCCAACCTGGGGCTGGGCACCCAGGTGATCCAGTGGCTGACCATGCAGGGGTCATTCTTCGTCATCTCGGTCTACCTGCAAGAGGTCAACCACTACAACGCGATCAAGACCGGCCTGCTCCTGACCCCGGCGACCATCGGGATCCTGGCCGCGGCGGCGGCCGCCGACCGGTTCGCCCGGCGGCACTCGCAGCGATGGCTGATCATCGCCGGCTTCCTGATCACCACCGTTGGCATGGCACTGCTGCTGGCGCTGGTGCGGGCGCACTCCTCGTTCTGGACCTGGGCGCCCGGGCTGCTGCTGATCGGCATCGGGGTCGGCACCATGCTGACCTCGTCGGTCAACGTGGTGCAGTCCAGCTTCCCCGGTCCCGACCAGGGCGAGATCTCCGGACTGTCGCGCAGCGTCTCCAACCTGGGATCGTCACTGGGCACCGCGCTGGCGGGCTCGGTCCTGGTGGCGGTCAACCTGCCCGAGGGCAAGCCGTTCGCCGTGGCCATCATCATGCTGCTGGTGTTCACGCTCATCGGCTTGGTGCTGGCCGTTCTCCTCCCCCGGCAAGCAACCCACGAGGCGGCCACGCCGGCCAGCGCCGACACCGCGGCCGTGGGCTAAGGGACCGCGATATCACGCCTGCGGGTCACGCCACCGACGTGGCGTGACCCGCAGGGACAGGGCCCTCTTACCCCGCTACCCTCCTTGCCCGCCGACGGTGAGCAGGTAGAACTGCCAGGGCGGCAGGTCCACGAACAATCCCGTCGCGGCTATTTCATCGCCCGCGCGGTCGAAGGCCTCGTTGCTGAGGAGATCGCGCAGGCGCCAGTCGCGGCCGGCCACGCCGGGCCAGGCCAGCTGGATCCGCCCGGCGGCGGGCTCGCCGGAGAAGTTGATGACGATGAGGTGCCGTTCACCGCCATCAGCCGTCCAGGACCACGCCAGCAGGTTGCGGCAGGAATCGTTGTCCGGCCACCCGGTGGCCTCCAGCAGCTGCCAGGAGCCCGCGCGCACCTGGTTGCCGTCGACGGTCACCAGCAGCTGCCGGTACCACTCGGCCAGGTTGAGGTCGAGTTCCTCGTCGGGCCTGCGGGACAAGAAGACCGGAGGGTGCACCCGGCGGCGCTCGAACTGTCCCTCATGCCACATGGTGGCCCCCGGGAGCGTCGCGATGGCCACCGCGGCGGCCCGCTCGGCGGCGACCGGCAACTCGGCGGCGACCCGCGGCTCGTCGTGGTTTTCCAGGAACCGCAGGAGGTGGGCCTGGTAGTCCAGGCCGGCCGTCAGGTGGGCGCGGACGCCGGCCGCGTCTTCGCCCATGAGCCGGTCATACAGCCGCTTGTCGTAGCAGAAGTCGAAGCCCTGCTGCTGCAGCGTCCATTCCATGTCCCAGTAGGCCTCGGCGATGAGCACGGTCTCCGGGTGCTGGTCGCGCAGGCCGGCGATGACCGCCGGCCAGAACTCCTCCTGCGGCTCCGGTCCGGTCCGGCCGCCCCACGTCTTCGCGAAGACCTGGTTGGTCATCAGCATGGCCATGTCGCAGCGGATCCCGTCGCATTGCCCGGCGATGCCGGCCAGCGTCTCGATGGTGTGCGCGCGCAGGGCCAGCGAGAACGCGTCGAGCTGGACGACATCGGGCCACGGCGGGAAGTACGGGTCGCGGCCATGGGCCAGCACGTGGCCGTCGGCCCGGATCCAGGCGGCGGGCTCGGCTTGCAGGTCAGATTCCGCGCCGTTGACGAACAGCTCCGGCTGGTTCATCACCCAGGGATGATCGGGGGCGACGTGGTTGGGCACGTAGTCCAGGAGCAGCCGGACCCCGCGCCCGGCGAGCGCCGCCCGGGCCGCGCCGAGCCCTTCGGGCCCGCCGAACGTGTCGTCCACGACGTAGCGGCGCACGCAGTACGGCGATCCGATCACGTCGTCGGGCCGCACGTCCGGCAGCGCCTCGCGGAACGAGGCCTGCAGCCCCTCGTTCACGGTCGCCAGCTGGCGGCCGACCGGGCTGCGCTGCCACACGCCCATCAGCCACACCGCGTCAACGCCGGGCGGTGTCACCTGGTCCCAGGCGGAGCCGGGCACCTCGGCGAGGGTCACCGGCCGGCCGGCCGCCCGGGACAGGTCGGCGAGCCAGATCGCGGTGTTGACCTCGTAGATCACCGGCCGGGCCGGCCACCCGGTCATCGGTTGCCCCGCATGGCCGCCCCGGCCTTCGCGGCGGCCGCCTTGGCGGCCCGGACGGGTTCCTTGCGCGTGGCCCGCTGCCCGGGAATGCCGACCGCCTCGTTGCGCACCGACTCGGCGGTCACGTTCCGGAACACCAGCGGCAGCACCGCGACCAGCCCGGTCCAGCCGGTCTGGTGGCTGGCGCCGATCCCGGCGCCGTTGTCCCCGTGGAAGTACTCGTAGAACAACAGCAGGTCACGCCAGTGCGGGTCGTCCTGCAGCAGCGGCTGCCCGCCGTGCACCGGGCGGCGGCCGCTGGCGTCGCGCGTGAAGGTCGAGGTCAGCCGATTCCCGATCTCCTGGGCAATTTGGTAGAGGTTGCGCTGCTGGCCCGATCCGGTCGGGCACTCGATCGTGAACTCCTCGCCGTAGTAGCCGTGCAGCCGTAGCAGCGCCCGGATGAGCATGACGTTGATCGGGAACCAGACCGGGCCTCGCCAGTTGGAGTTGCCGCCGAACATGCCGGTGTCGGATTCGGCGGGCAGGTAGCCGACCCGGTGCTCCTGCCCGTCGATGTGCAGGATGTAGGGGTTGGCGGCATGGAAGCGGGATACCGCGCGGATCCCGTGCGGTCCGAGGAACTCCTCCTCATCCAGCATGCGGGCCAGGATGCGGCGCAGCCGGTCCTCGTCGAACAGCGACATCAGCACCGGCCCGGTGTCGGCGGCCTGCCGTCCGCCCATGGGCATGGCGGCCCGGACGGCGGGGTGCCCGGCGAAGAACTCGGCGGCCTCGCGCGCCGCCCCCGGGAAGTCGGCGCGGAATGCGCTGCTCAGCACGGTCACCGCCGCGAGCGGCAGCAGCCCCACGGCCGAGCGCACCTTGAGCGGGACCGAGCTGCCGTCCGGGCGGCGCAGCACGTCGTAGAAGAAGCCATCCTCCTCGTCCCACAGCCCGATGCCGCCGCCGCCGACGTGGTTGGTGGCGGCGGCGATCCAGGCGAAGTTCTCCAGCAGCGACTGCAGGTCCTCCAGGTAGGCCGGGTTCTCCCGGGCGAGCTCGCCGGCCATCTGCGCCATGTTCTGGCAGTACAGCGCCATCCACGCGGTCCCGTCGGCCTGGTCGATCTGGCCGCCGCCGGGCAGCGGCGCGCTGCGGTCGAAGACCCCGATGTTGTCCAGGCCGAGGAACCCGCCCTGGAAGATGTTGCGGTCGTCGGCGTCCTTGCGGTTGAGCCACCAGCTGAAGTTCCGCATGAGCTTGCGGAAGGATCTCTCCAGGAAGGCGTGGTCGGTGCGCCCGGTCATCAGCTTTTCCAGCTCGTAGACGAACCAGGTCGCCCACGCGTGCACGGGCGGGTTCACGTCGCTGAAGTTCCACTCATAGGCCGGGAGCTGGCCGTTCGGGTGCAGGTAGCGGCGGTCCAGCAGCAGTTCGAGCTGTTGCTTGGCGAAGGTGATGTCCACCACCGATAGGGCCACGGCGTGGAAGGCCAGGTCCCACGCGGCGAACCACGGGTACTCCCACTTGTCGGGCATCGAGATGATGTCGTCGGCAACGAAGTGGCGCCAGTCGCCGTTTCGCAGCCCCGAGCCGCCGGCCAGCGGGTCGACGCCGTGTTCTTCCAGCCATCGCTCGACGTCGAGCCCGTAGTACTGCTTGGACCACAGCATTCCGGCGAGGGCCTGCTGGCAGACCAGCTTCTGGTCCTCGGGGATCTCGGTCAGGAGGTCGGCCCAGAACTCTCCCGCCTCGGCGCGGCGGGCCGTGAGCACCTGGTCGAAGTCAGCGAACGGGTCGATCCCGTTGGCGGGGTCGGTGTCGTTCATCCGCACCCGCAGCGTCGCGGTGCCCCCGGCGGGGACGTTCAGCACATGGTGCAACCCGGCCTTCGTGCCGCTGCCGTCGGGGTTGACCGCGGCGTCCTCGCCGTGCACGACGGCGCGGTCGATGCCGTCCTTGACGTACGGCGTCTCGGTGGGCGATCCGAACACGCGCTCGTTGTTGGTCTCGTTGCCGGTGACCAGGACCGGCACCGCGCCGTCGGCGCGCAGCCAGCGCGTCCCGAGCTCGCTATGCCCGGCGCGGACCACGCTACGGCCGTCAGCGTCCGTCGTGGCCTGCAGGCCCGGCTTCTCGGTGCCGCCCGCCCAGGACCAGGTGTGGCGGAACCACAGCGTCGGCAGGACGTGCAGCGCGGCGTCCTCGGGCCCGCGGTTGTGCACGGTCACCTGGAGCAGCAGGTCCTCGGGGGCCCCCTTGGCGTACTCGGCCTCGACGTCGAAGTACCGGCCCTCGTCGAAGACCCCGGTGTCGAGCAGCTCATACTCCGGCTCGGACATGTTCCGGGCGCCGTTGACGGCGACCAGGTCCGCGTAGGGGTACTCCGCCTGCGGGTACTTGTAGAGCATCCGCAGGTACGACGACGTGGGCATGGCGTCGAGGTAGAAATAGCACTCCTTGACGTCTTCCCCGTGATTGCCCTCGGCGTTGGTCAGCCCGAACAGCCGCTCCTTCAAGATCGGGTCCCGCTCGTTCCACAGCGCGATGGCCAGGCACAGTCGCTGCTTGTCGTCGCAGACTCCCGCCAGCCCGTCCTCGCCCCACCGGTAGGCCCGCGACCGGGCCTGTTCGTGGGAGAACGCCGACCAGGTGTCGCCGCCTCCCGTGTAATCCTCCCGCACCGTGCCCCATTGCCGCTCGCTGAGGTACGGTCCCCAGCGGCGCCAGGCGATACCGCCATCATCTGCCTCGGCCAGGCGCCGGCGTTCGGCGTTGAGGTTGTCACTCACCCTTGCTTGCCCCCCTGTCTTCGCCGGCCCAGTGCGGCCGTCGTGGGTTCTGAGGATTCCAGACCGGGCCGCCGGTGAGATCACCCGGAAATGATGAGGAGGAACGGTCCGGCGGGGCTAACCGCCCAGCCCCCGGCCGCGAATCACCCCGGCGGGGTGATGCTCGCCGCCGGGCGGCGGGCGACAGTGACACGCAGGACGCGGCCCCCGCGCCGGGGGCCGGAACGGAGAAGGGGACGCCGTGGAGCGCTATCCGGACATCAGTCAGCACGGGATCATCGGCGACCTGCAGACCGCGGCGCTGGTGACCAACGACGGCACCGTGGACTTCTTCTGCTGCCCGAGATTCGATTCCCCGAGCGTCTTCGCGTCGTTGCTGGACGCGGAAAAGGGCGGGTTCTTCACGATCCGGCCGGCCAGCGAGCCGTACGTGTGCAGGCAGCTGTACCTGCCGAACACCGCGATGCTCATCACCCGCTTCATGGCGCCCGACGGCGTGGGCGAGGTGCTGGACTTCATGCCCGTCATCGAGGGCAAGCCCACCGACCGGCACCGGCTGGTCCGCCACCTTCGCGTGGCCCGCGGCACCATGAAGTTCGAGATGGAGATCCAGCCCCGGTTCGACTACGGCCGCGCGGGCCACGCCGTCGAGGTGACCGATACCGGCGCGGTCTTCCGGGCCGAAAACGGCACGCACTTGACGCTGCACGTCACCGCCAGGAGAAACGTCGCCGGCGGCGGCGCGGTGGTGGAGCGGGCCGGCGACGGGCTGCGGGCCACCTTCACGATGCGCGAGGGCGAGAGCGGGGCCGGGGTGGTGCTCGAGTCGATGGGCGGCGACCCGCAGCCGCTGGCGACCGACCAGCTCGACCGGCTGGCCCGGGACACGGCGGCGTACTGGAAGGGCTGGCTGGGCCGCTCCACCTACACCGGCCGGTGGCGGGAGATGGTCACCCGGTCCGCCATGACGCTCAAGCTGCTCACCTATCACCCGACGGGCGCGCCGGTCGCCGCCGCGACGTTCGGGCTGCCCGAGCAGGCCGGCGGGGAGCGGAACTGGGACTACCGCTTCACCTGGATCCGCGACGGCTCCCTGACCATGCACGCGCTGGCCGAGCTGGGCTACCTGGAAGAGGCGTCCAGGTTCGCCGGCTGGCTCCGCGACCGGGCCGAGGAGCAGGCCGGAGACGCCTCGGGCCCGTTGAAGATCATGTACCGGGTGGACGGCACGTCTGACCTGGTCGAGGAGAGCCTCGGCCACTTCGAGGGCTGGCGGGGCTCACGGCCGGTCCGCATCGGCAACGGCGCCGCCGACCAGCTGCAGCTCGACATCTACGGCGAGGCGATGGACGCCATGCTGGCCGGCGCTGAGCGCGGGCTGCCGATCGCGCATCACGGCTGGCTGGCCCTGACCAAGATCATCGACTGGGTCAGCGACAACTGGGACCAGCCCGACGAGGGAGTGTGGGAGACCCGGGGCGGCCGCAAGGACTTCACCTACGGCCGGTTCCAGTGCTGGGTGGCGCTCGACCGCGCGATCCGGATGGCCGAGCGCAGCGGCCGCCCGGCCAACACCGCCAAGTGGGCCGCCGAACGCGACCGGCTGTACAACCAGATCATGGACCGCGGCTGGAACGAGAAGGCCGGCGCGTTCACCCAGCACTACGAGACCGACGTGCTGGACTCCTCGCTGCTGCTCATGCCGGTCGAGGGCTTCATCGAGGCGGGCGACCCGATGTGGGTGTCCACGATGCGGGCGATAGACCGGGAGCTGGTCTCCGACAGCCTGGTCTACCGGTACAACCCGGCCGCCTCGCCGGACGGGCTGCACGGCGATGAGGGGACGTTCTCGCTGTGCACGTTCTTGTACGTGGACGCGCTGGCCCGGGCCGGGCGGCTCGATGACGCGGTGCTGACGTTCGAGAAGATGCAGACCTACGCCAACCACCTGGGCCTGTTCTCCGAGGAGATCGGCGCCACCGGCGAGCAGCTCGGCAACTTCCCGCAGGCGTTCACCCACCTGTCGCTGATCAACGCCGCGATCACCCTCAACCGCGAGCTGGACCGCCGCGCCACGCCCGCGGAGAGCACCCGGGCGGTCGCCCACCTGCTCGCCGCCGGATAGCGCCTGGGGTGCCTGCCGAGGACCCTGGCTGGCTTGGCCGCCAGCTGGCCCGCCGGGCCGGGCGTGAGCCGAAGCGCGATCTCGGACGGCGGCGCGCCTCCGGCATCTACGGGACGATTATCACCGCCGCGATCATCGACACGGCCGGCGGTCATGTCACCACCACGCAGCTGGTCGTCGCGGTCTTCGTCACCCTTGTGGTGTACTGGGCCGCCGAGCAGTACGCGGAACTGCTCGGCGAGCACACGCAGGAGGGCCGGCTCCCGCGCTGGCCCGCCGTGCGAGCCGCGCTGGCCGCCAGCTGGCCGCTGGTGGCCGCGTCGTACATCCCGCTGCTGGTCTTGGCGGCGACGCGGGTGGCGGGCGCCTCGGACTCGGGTGCCGCGTGGGCGGGCGTGATCGCGGCGCTGGCGCTGCTGGTCTACCACGGTCGGGCGGCGGGACGGGCGGCCAGCCTGCGCGGGAGGTCACTGCTGGCGGCCACGCTGATGGCGGCCGGGCTCGGGGTGGTGATGATCTTGCTGAAGGAGGTAGTGCTGCTGCACCTGCACTAGGCAGCTGGACTAGCCCGGCCTGGCCGGGTGGCGGGGGTCCACCGGCCCGCTGGTCGGAGAGAAGACCAGCGAACCGGGGACGAGTAAGGCCGGGCCTGCTGTATGCGGCGATTATCCGGCGACCCCAGGCATCTTGCCGAGCGCGGCCACCAGCCTGGCAGCTCAGGCTGGTGGCCACCGCGCGGGCGGCCGCGGAATTCCCGGACCGCGGGCGCCGCCCGCGCCCGCTGCCGCCGGGGCCTGGTCAGGCGTACGAACGACCGCGGCGCGGGGTGAGCAGGGCCCAGATGACCGCCACGTCAACGGCGATCAGCACGATCGACCATACCGGCAGGTACGGGATGTAGAGGAAGTTCACGATCGCGCTCACGGCGGCGAGGGCGACGCCGATGATCCGCGCCCAGAGCTTGTCGGTGAGCAGGGCGACACCGGCGATCGCGACGACGGCACCCAGGATGAGGTGGAACCAGCCCCAGCTGGTAGCCGAGAGCTCATAAGCGTAGTTGTGCAACACCACGACGAACGAGCCCCTGATGACGGCGGCGAGCCCTTCCAGGAAGTTCCACACTCCGGACATCATCATCAGCACCGCCGCGGCGATCGTGAAGCCCATCGCCGCGCCCCGGGGCCCATCGTCGACGTAACCGGACTCGTAGCCCGCCTGCCGGGGCACGTACTGACGGGCCGATTCACCCGACGGGGCCGACGGAGTAACCCCCGCCTGGGGGCCGGCCGTGGCGTCCCGCGCTGACTGTTCACTTGCCATAGAATCAGCCTCCTTGTATGGCTGTGGTGATACCGATCAAAGCCGCGCTCGGGGCTGGCCGGATCATCCGCCGAGGGTGATCATCCGGGGACCGCGGGCGGGGCGGGCCGGGCGGGCCGCCAGGTGCGTCGCTACGATCGTTGGCGACAACGCGTTACAGTGACGGAGTACCTAGGGAATAGTTACCTGGGGCTGATGCGGCAGCTCGCATCAGCGACCGCGGGGGGGAGATCGCGGCAATGTCGATTACTGTGCGCGACGCACACGTTACTGTGCCATATCAGCTACCGTCCGGAGTGCCACAGCTACCGTCTCGTTACGTGTCCCGCGGGCGCCTGCTCGCCCAGCTCGACCGAGCCGCTGACCTGCCACTTACCTTGCTGTGCGCCGGCCCGGGGGCCGGGAAGACAGCACTGCTCGCCCACTGGGCCCAGCAAGCCGGGACGCGGGTGGCGTGGCTCAGCCCGGCGGCGGCGGACGCTGAGACCGAGCGCTTCGGGTGGCTGCTCGAGCCAGTGCTGCCAGACCTGCCAGACCTGCTGCCCGGCCATGAGGATGCGGAGCTCGCCCCGCTGGCCGAGGCGGCCCCGGATCCCGGGCAGGACCTCGTGCGCTTGCTGTTGAGCCAGGCCGTCGACCGGCGAGCGCCGCTCGTGGTGATCGTCGATGACGCGCACGTCCTGAGCGACCCCGGCGTCCTGGACAGCCTGGACCGCCTCATCCGGAGCCCGCAGCCGTGGGTGCGCCTGATACTCGCCGCGCGCAGCGATCCCTCGCTGCCGCTGCACAAGTACCGGCTGGCCGGTCAGATGCTCGAGCTGCGGGCGGCGGACCTGGCCATGACGCCCGCCGAGGCCCGGGAGGTTCTCGCCCGGCACGGCGTAACCCTCACCGAAGCCGACCTGGCCGCCCTGGTCACGCGCACCGAGGGGTGGGCGGCCGGCGTTCGGCTGTCCGCGATGCGGATGGAAGGCGCCGAAGACCCCGGGACCCTGGTGTCCCAGCTGGCCATGGATCCCGGCAGCGTGGGGGAGTACCTCATGGATGAGGTACTGCGCCGGCTGTCGCAGGAGCACCGCCGGCTGCTGATCGAGACCAGCTTCCTGACGGAGGTAACCGGCCCGCTGGCGGACGCCGTCACCGGCATCTCCGGCTGCGGGGACATGCTGGCTGACCTGGCCCGCCGCAACTGCTTCGTCATCCCGCTGGACCCGCTGCAGACCCGTTACCGGTATCACCACCTGCTCGGGGAGGTCCTGCGCTACCTGCTGGAGCGACCCGCAGGACGGCCGACGCGCAGCCTCAAGCAGCGGGCGGCCGACTGGTTCGGGGCCAACGACGACCTCGACAACGCTGTCTACTGGGCGGTACAGGCAGGCAACGGCCCGCAGGCCGCCACGCTGCTGGCCAGGGACGGGCTCGCGCACGCGTTCGTGCACCGGCGGGACCTGTCCAGCCTCGGCCTGCACACCCTCCTGCCACTGGTTCCGCCGGGGGACCCGGCGGGCGCCGACGGCGCGGGCGCGGACAGCGGGGCCACCGCGGTCGAGTCAGCGGAGACGGCCGTCGCGAACGTGGTGATCGCGGCGCTGTGCGCCGGCCCGGACGCGGCGGCCGACAACCTGGAGCGACTACGCGCCGGGAAG
>JAICUO010000706.1 GCA_025935815.1 Streptosporangiaceae bacterium | reverse complement strand
TCGGCCGGCGAGTGAATCGGATATGCCGCGCATTTTGGACGCCGCCATGACTCGGGACGTCGTTGTAGTACTAGGGTCCCAGGCATGGAACCCGCCTTCGACGCCATGTTGCTCGTTGAGGCGCCTGTGGTTACTGCGCCTGATGGGTCTTCCGTGAAACCACTGTGCGCCCTGCCGGGCGTAGCGAGCTTCGCGCATTTCGAGCTCGCCCGCGGGCAGGTCTCGCGGGCGGTCTCCCACGCGAGCGTGCAGGAGATCTGGTACGTGCTCGCCGGCGGCGGGCAGATGTGGCGCGCCAGCGCGTCCGCCGAAGCGGTCACCGGCCTGGTCCCCGGCCTGTGCCTGACGATCCCGCTCGGCACCGCGTTCCAGTTCCGGGCCGGCCCGGACGGGCTGCGGGTGGTCGCCGTCACCATCCCGCCCTGGCCCGACCAGCCTGGTGAGGCCCGCCAGGAACGCGGCCCCTGGAAAGCCGGCCCCGGGGTGTGATCCTGGCGCCTTCCCGGCGATTACTCGGTGACGGCCGCCGCCCGGGGGCCGTCACCGACGATGAGGGAAGGAGGCCCGGTGATCGATGCGCAACAGCGGTTCGTCGGGCTCTATGACTCCTGTTACCGGCGGGTGCTGGCCTACGCCGTGCAGCACGTTGACGCCAGCGTCGCCGAGGACGTGGCCAGCGAGACGTTCCTGATCACCTGGCGCAGGCTCGCCGACGTCCCCGACCCGCCGCTGCCCTGGCTGCTCGCCGTCGCCCGCAACCTGCTGCGCCAGCAGTACGGGGCACTGGCCCGCCAGCGCCGCCTGGAGACCCGGATCACCGCGCTGACCAGCGCGCAGGATCTGCACGCGTGGGATGCCGCCGAGCATGTCATCGACCGCGCGACCGCGGCGGAGGCGCTGGCCGCGCTGCCCAGAGACGACGTCGAGGCCCTGACCCTGACCACCTGGCACGGGCTGAGCCCGGCCGAGGCCGCCGTCGTCGCCGGCTGCTCGCCGCGCGCGTTCACGGTCCGCCTGTCCCGCGCCCGCCGCCGCCTGGCCAGCGCGCTCAGCGTGACCCCCGGCGACGTGTCCGCGCCGTCCCCGACTTCCCATACGCCTCGCCCGCACCTGGCGGCACGCACCCCGGAGACATCATGACCGACCCACTGCAGATCGTGGCCGACCTCAAGCCGGCCCAGCTGGACCACATCGCCGAGGACGCCTACGCCCGCCGCCGGGCCAGCGACCTGGCCCGCGCCCTCGGCGCGGAAGGCGCTCCCCCCGGGCGGGCCGCCGCCCGCCGCCACCCCCGCCGCTGGCCCCTGCTCACCGGCGCCGGAGTGCTCAGCGCGGCCGCTGCGGTGACCGCCTTCGCGCTGACCGGCGCGCTGGCCGGGCCGGCCAGCGTCCCCGGGCATCCCGGCGGCGGGGGCACCGGTGCCTCGGCTACCCCGTCGGCCGTCGCCAAGCTGGACGCCCGCACCTTCTTGCTCGCCAGCGCGACCGTCGCCAGCCACGCCTCCGCGGGCACCGGGAGCTACTGGTACGTCCAGGAACGCGACTTCCAGCCCACCTGGGCGGAGCCCAAGGGCGCCCAGCGGCCGCCGGCTAAGAAGGGCACCAAGCCCGTTGTCCAGGGCCAGGGCTTCGCGGCCTTCTACGCGGCGACCGAGGAGAGCTGGATCGGCCCGGCCACGGCCCGCACGATCGTGAACGAGGACCTCCAGTTCCTCTTCGCCAGCCCCGCCGACAAGGCCCGCTGGATCGCGCACGGGCAGCCGAAGCTCGCCAACCCCACCGGCGGGTTCGGCTATAACGGCACCCGGACCAGCGACTACCGCGAGACGTTCTACTTCGGCTACGGCGTCCACCGCCTGTCGGTGAACCAGGCCCGCAAGCTCCCGGCCACCGAGGCCGCCTTGAACGCCGTGCTGACGCGCTGGTGGAACCGCGAGCCGGACAAGCAGGGCGCCGTCGGCCCCGCGCACCCGGACTTCGGGCAGTACGTGTTCACCTGGGCCGGGGCGCTGCTCGGCGGTCCCGCCACCCAGGCCGCCAAGGCGGCGCTGTACCGGCTGCTCGCCGACCAGCCCGGCATCCAGGTCATGGCCGGGGTGAGCGACCCGCTCGGCCGGGCCGGCGTGGCCATCGCCGACGGCACCGGCACGTGCCTGCTCATCGACCCCGGCTCCGGCGCGCTGCTGGCCACCACCACCGCGCCCGTCCACGCCGGGGGCGAGATCGCGCCCACGGCCGGTGGCACCGAGGTCATCCTCAAGGCGGCCTGGACCCCGGCCCTCAGCGCCCGCCCGAGCTAGACCGCCCGCGCTTACCTGCCCCGGCCGCCCTCGCCCAGGTACCGCTGGGCGAGGGCGGCCGGGGCCTGGGAGAGCCACGCGTCCTCCAGCGCCTCCCGCAACGCGGGCTCGGTGACCGCGTTGAGCTGTATCAGGTAGGCGTTGTACCCGTTGAAGTGCTCAATCGTGAAGACGCCGGGGATCCCGCTGGCCAGGATGGCCTCCTTCTCGTGCGGGTCGGCCGCGCGCAGGGCCAGGATCGGCCCGTCCGGCGGGGTCTCGCTCCCGAACCGCTTGATGTCGGCCTTGCTGAACTGGCGGATCCACCCGAACCCCTTGCCAGCGACCGCCCACGACCGGTGGCCGAACTTGTCCTCGCCGTCGGTCACCTCAGGCAGCAGCGCCGCCAGCCGGGCCACGTCCTCAATGCTGGCCATGCCGCAACCCTACTTTCTGGGGGTACCCGCCAACCCCCAGACCCCCCGGCTGGTGCAGCCTCCGTCCCGTACATCCGGCTGCCCCGCGCCCGAGCTCCGCGCGGGGCCACTTCACGCCGCCGCCGCCCACTATCCGTTGTGTCAAATAGTGAGACAAAGTTGCTCACAATGCAAGACAGAGTTACCGTGGCGGCCATGGCAGACGTTTACATCCACGGTCACCACCCATCCGTCCTGCAGTCGCACACCTGGCGCACCGCCGAGAACTCGGCCGCTTACCTGCTGCCCGACCTCACCCCCGCGATGGCGATCCTCGACGTTGGCTGCGGGCCGGGCACGATCTCCGCGGGCCTGGCCGAGCGGGTGCCGGACGGCCACGTGACCGCCATCGACTCCGTGCCGGAGATCGTGGCGAAGGCTGCCGCCGACATTTCCCGTGCCAACCTGACGTTCACTGTCGCAGATGTCTATGCGCTGGATTACCCGGACGCCACCTTTGACGTCGTGCACGCCCACCAGGTGCTGCAGCACCTGACCGACCCGGTCGCGGCGCTGCGCGAGATGCGGCGGGTGACCAGGCCCGGCGGGCTGGTCGCCGCCCGCGACGGCGACTACGGCGCGTTCTTCTGGTACCCCGCCTCCCCTGTCCTGGAGGAGTGGCGCGCGCTGTACCGCCGCATCGCCCGCGCCGCCGGCGGGGAGCCCGACGCCGGCCGGATGCTGCACGCCTGGGCCCGGCGGGCGGGCTTCACCGACGTGCGCCGCTCGTCGGGCACCTGGACCTACTCGACCGCCGCCGAGCGCCAGTGGTGGGGCAACAGCTGGGCCGACCGCGCCACCAAGTCGTTCTTCGCCACCCAGGCCCTCGATGACGGCCACGCGACGCGGGCGGACCTCGAGCGCATCGCCGACGGATGGCGCGCCTGGGCCGCCGAGGAAGACGGCTGGATGGCCATCCCCAGCGGCGAGATCCTCTGCCGCGCGTAGCGCGTGCCGGGGCCGCGCATATGTAGGGTTACGCGCTAACCCTAAATATGGGCTGGCCCGCTGTGGGCGCGCTGCTAGGCAGGCGTGGGCGCGGCGGCTTAGGCTCGCCCGTATGGGCGCATACGAGGATGTCTTCCGTCGCAGCCAGGCCGACCCGGCCGGCTTTTGGGCGCAGGCG
>JAICUO010000923.1 GCA_025935815.1 Streptosporangiaceae bacterium | reverse complement strand
GCGTTGCGCGCGCAGCCTCTTGACCAGCGACGGGTCGAACTGGAGGGCCTCGGGCAGGTCGATCAGCTCGTTGAGGACCTGGTAGTACCGGGTCGCCGACATCCCGAGCGCTTCGGCGATGTCCTGCTCCTTCGCGCCGGCGCTGCGCCACGTCCGCCGTTCGAAGGCCAGGACGCGCCGGTCGCGCTCCGACAAGGCGGTCATCGCGGTCCGTCCCTTCTGCCGGCGGCGGGGTGCCTTCGACTGTCTCACGTTCCGGGCTGACTACAGGCTAGCAAGCGCCTTCGGTCCCGCTTCCGATGAAGTGGCTTCCCGAATCATGGCAAACATGCCCATATCCGTTACGCCTGCATAACGTATGCCATGTCGCAACGCATGTCGCGTTCCGTTTAGTGATGACGCATGACACCATAGGTGCCACTGTCGTCCCGGAGGGGATGCCCGACGCCGTGTCCAAGCGCCTGCTACGCGGCCTGCTGCCGCTCGCCGTGGCTCTCGCCGCCATGCCGGGCTGCCTGCTGCCCGCTGTCGCTGACGCGGCCTCGCTGAGCTCGATGCCCGCCACCGCGGCCCCAGATCGCGCCGCGGAATGGTGGCTCGCCGCGCTGGGTGCCCCCCGGGCGTGGCAGGCGACCGGGGTCAGGCCGCCCGGGGCCGGGGTAACCGTCGCGGTCTTGTCCACCGGCGTTGACGCCGCGCACCCCGACCTGACGGGCGTGGTGAGGACGGGCCCGGACTACAGCGGCTCCGGGGCCGGCCCCAGGGACCAGTTCTGGGGGGTTGAGGGGACCGCGGTCGCCAGCTTGATCGCCGGCCACGGGCATGGCCGGGGGGACACCAGCGGGCTGGCGGGCATGCTGGGGATCACCGGGGTCGCGCCGGGCGCGAAGATCCTCTCGCTGCGGGTCACGCTGGAGTA
This sequence comes from Streptosporangiaceae bacterium, assembly GCA_025935815.1. Taxonomy (GTDB): domain Bacteria; phylum Actinomycetota; class Actinomycetes; order Streptosporangiales; family Streptosporangiaceae; genus Trebonia. The sequence continues at coordinate 1,408 of JAICUO010000923.1, read as the reverse complement.
CAACGACGCCCGCAACGGCAAGCCCGCGATCACCCGCCGCCTGCCGGACGCGATCGCGGCCGGGATCAGGTACGCGGTCGCCCACGGCGCGTCGGTGATCGCCCTCCCGCTCGACCCGGGCACCCTTGGCCCGGTCCTGACCGGCGATCCCGCCGCGGCCGGGGGAAGCCCGCGCGAGCGGGCGGCGGTCAGTTACGCGCTGGCGCGCGGGGTAGTGCTCATCGCCCCGGCCGGCGACAACGGGGCGAGCACCGGCATCGTGACCTACCCGGCGGCCTACCCCGGGGTGCTGGCCGTCGGCGCCACCGACCAGGCCGGGGACCCGGAGATTTACGCCAACCGCGGCGCGTTCGTCGGGCTGTCGGCGCCGGGTAGCGGGCTGACGGTGGCCGCGCCGGGCGGTGGCTACATCGCGATCAAGACCACGGACATGGCGGCCGCGCTGACCTCCGGCGTGGCCGCGCTGATCCGCGCGAAGTACCCCCGGCTGTCCCCCGCCCAGGTGAACCAGGCGCTAACGCACGGGTCGGGCGCGCTGTACGCGATCGGCGCCATCCAGGCCGCCGCCGCCATCGCGGCGCGGCTACCGCAGGCGGCCCCGGGGACCTCGTCGTCCGCCCCGGGCACCGCCCGCCCCTCGGCGTCGGCCGCGCCGCTGGCCAGCCCGGGCGGGAGTCACGCGGCCACCCCGCACGGCAGTGCCGGCAGTGGGGCCGCCAGCACGGCCGGGTCGGTCATCAGGGACGCGGCGATCGGCGCGGGCGCGCTCATCGCCTTGTTGGTCGTCGCGTTGCTGGCCACTCCTGCCCGGCAGCGGCGGGTGCGCGCGGCGCGCGGCCGGTACGGGTCTCGCCCGCCGGAGACGGCCCCGGCCGGCCGGGCCGGAACGGGCGGCTTCCCGGCCGCGATCACCGGTGGCTTCCCCGCCCTGAGCAGCCACGGAGCGCACGCGGCGCCGCGAGGTAACCCGGCTGACCAGCGCGGCACCGGCAGCCAGCCAGACGGGGTACCGCTGACCGGCCGGGTCCCGCCCCCGTCGATCCACACCGGGATCAGCCCCGGCGGAGGAGCCCGGCCGGGGCCACCCGCCCATTCCGGACGCGGGCACGCGGTTCCCGGGCACTTTGGCCCGCGCCATACCGGACCGCTGCACGCCGCCCCGCGCGGTGCCCTGATGCCCCGGCCTGTCCGGCCGCGCGCGCTGCCGCCCGCCCGCGACGACGGCAGCCCGCCGTGGCAGCCCGCCCAGACCCCGGACGAGGCCCTCCCCCCGACATCCCGCCCGTCCGCCCCGCGGGCCGCGGTTATGATCGGGACTCGCACGTAACGACTCATGCCCCTGCACCGCCGGCGCTCTCACCAGGAAGGCGGCCCCCGATGACGGACTTCGCGCTCGGTCACTCCTCGC
>JAICUO010000182.1 GCA_025935815.1 Streptosporangiaceae bacterium | reverse complement strand
CTTGCTTCCTGGGGGATACCAACCAATCCCCCAGGCCCCCCGGGACGGCCGCCCCTTAGGCGCGACCGGCTTCCCTCCCTGCGCTCAGTCGTTCCTCCCTCGCTCCGGTCAGTCCAGGCGATCGCGGGGCGCCCGTCGACAACCCCGCTTCCGGCTCCGATGGGAAGTGGCCGGCCTGCTGGACATGCCGGGCGGGCTTGGGCTTCCACAGGCGCTCGCCGAGCAGGGACAGCGCCGCCGGGAGCAGCACCCCCCGCACCACGGTGGCGTCCAGCAGCACCGCGGCCGCCATCGTGATCCCGAAGAGCTTGAACTCGATGATGGACAGCGTCGCGAAGATGGAGAACACCGCGACCATGATCGCCGCCGCGCTGGTCACCACGCCCGCGCTGCTGGCGATCCCGCCGGTGACGGCGGCGCGCGCCGTTTCCCCGCGCTGCCGCAGCTCCCGGATGCGGCTGAGGATGAAGACGTGGTAGTCCATGCTCAGGCCGAACAGCAGCACGAACATGAACAGCGGCAGCCAGGGCGTGATTCCGCCGTAGGCGGTGAAGCCGAGCGGCCCCTGCAGGTGCCCGTCCTGGAAGATCCAGGTCATCAGGCCGTAGGCGGCCCCCACCGAGACCAGGTTGAGGAGGATCGTCACCGTCGGTATCGCCAGCGAACGGAACGTGATCCCGATGAGCACGAACGCCAGCCCCAGGACGAAGGCCAGCACGAGCGGGGTGCGGCTGCTCAGCTGGGCGTTGAAGTCGTGGTTGCCGGCCGTCAGCCCGCCCACGGCGTAGCTCACGCCGGGCACCTTCCCGAGCGTGGCCGGGAGGGCGTGGTCGCGCAGTGCCCCCAGGGAGGTAACCGACGCCGGGTCGGTGCCCGAGGCCCCGGCCAGCGGGACGTTCACGATGAGCACCTGGTCCGGCCCGGACCCGCCGTACAGCTGAGTGGTGATCGGCTCGCGGATCTCCCCGTGGGTGGCCGCCACCTGGGCGTGCAGCCCGGCGATGGCCGAGCGCACCGCCGGCCCGGTCAGGTTGTCGCCGGTCACCACCACCTGCGCGGGCACCGGGCCGCCGGGGAAGGCCTGCTGGATGTCGAGCAGGCTGCGCACCACCGGGACGCTGGTGGGCAGGTCGTGGATGCCGGCGTCTTGCAGCTTCAGGCCCAGCAGCGGCGTGGCCAGCGCCACCAGGACCGCCAGGGTCAGCCCGCCCCAGGCCAGCGGGCGGCGCACCACCCGGTTGACGACCGCGTTCCACAGCCGCGACTCGCGGGCGGCGGCCTGCCGCTTGCCCAGGAACGGGATGCGGGCGCGGTCGGTGCCCTTGCCCAGCAGCGACAGCAGCGCCGGCAAGAACGTCAGCGAGCCGAGGACGGCGATGCCGACCACCATCATCGTGCCGATCGCGACCCCGGAGAACACGTCGATCCCGGTCAGGAACAGCCCGGCCAGCGAGATCATCACCGTCAGCCCGGATACCACGATGGCCTTGCCCGACGTGCGGGCCGCGGTGTGCAGCGCCGCGCGGGTGGTGTGCCCCAGGGCACGTTCCTCGCGGACCCGGCGCAGGTAGAACAGCGAGTAGTCGATGCCGACGGCCATGCCGACCAGCAGCACGATGGAGGAGGTGGTGCCGCTCACGGGCAGCCAGTGGCCCGGGATGGCCAGCAGCGAGATCGCGGAGACCACCGCGGTCCCGGCCAGCAGCAGCGGGATGCCCGCCGCGACCAGCGCGCCGAAAACCAGCAGGAGCAGCGCGAGCGTCACCGGGACGGAGGTCACCTCCGCCTTGCGGAAGTCCGCTCCGGTGCTCTGGCCGATCGCCTTGTTCAGGCTGGCGCCGCCGGCTTCCTCGATCTTCAGCCCCGGGTGCGCGGCCGCGGCGGAGGCGACCGCGCTCATCGCGGGCGCGACCTGGGCCGTGCCGTCGTCATTGGTGTCCCGGGTGGGGACGGTGAACGTCACCAGGGCCGAGCGCCCGCTGGTCATGCCGGGGCTGGTCAGCGGGGAGCGGATGTCCTTGGCCGAGCCGGGCAGCGACCGCAGCGCCGTGACCACCTGGGCCACGGCCTGGTGCATGTCCGCGTCGCTGGCGTATGACTGGCGGGCGTCGCGCGCCTGGATGAGGATCGTCTCGGCCGGCGGCTGCTTCACCACGGGGCGGTCCATGACGCGCTCGGCCTGGCCGGCCTGCCCCGGATCGTAACTGGAGACGTTGCCCTGGCCGAGGTGCTGGCCGACGGTGAAGGCGAGGGCGACGAACACCAGCCAGCCGACGACAGCGATGACCTTGTGCCGGGCCGACCAGCCCGCCACCCGTTCCACAAGAGGTTTCTTCGTTGCGCTCATGACCGCCAGGGTCCCCGGCGGGGGCGGTCGCCGGCGATGGGGCGAGCAGACGATTACATGGTGGGGTTTGCCTCACCCCGTATCCGGGGGAGCAGCCCCTCACCGGGCCCAGTGTTTTTGCCCTAGCGTGATTGTCATGTTCCTGATCCGCGACCTGGTGGCGGGGCGCACCTGGCTCGCCCTCATCCACCACACCGCCGGCGTCATCGTCGGCCTGGCGGCGTTCTTCGGCGCCGTCACCCTGCTGACCCTCGGCGTGGGGCTGCTTCCGCTGATGCTGTGCGGCTTCCCGGTCATCGGCCTCATGCTCCGGCTCCTGGGCTGGCTCGCCCAGTTCGAGCGGGCGCGGTTCGAGTTCCTGGTCGGCCAGCGAATCCCCGCCTGGCCCGCCCGCAGCCGGGCCGGGTACCGGTTCTGGCTGGTGCCGCGCTGGAAGGCGTACGCGCAGCGGGCCACCTGGGGCGAGGTCGGCTACGCCCTGGCCCGGCTGCCCGTGAGCCTGGCCTGCTGGGCGCTGGCCATCGTCACCTGGTCGGTGGGGCTGGTGCTGCTCACGCTGCCGCTGTATGACGGGTCGCTGCCCTCCGGCGGCGCCGTCATCGACGGGCACGTGTTCCGCGCCATCCCGCCCGTGCTGGCGGCCTGCGTGCTGTGCGGCGCGGGCTTGCTGCTGGCCGCGCCGCGGGTGACCCGGGGCCTGGCGCTCGCCGACGCGGCGCTGGCGCGCCTCCTGCTCGCCCCGCACGCCGACCTTGCGGCCCGCGTCGCGGAGCTGGAGACCAGCCGGGACCGGGTGGTCGACGCCGCCGAGGCTGAGCGGCGGCGCATCGAGCGCGACCTGCACGACGGCGCCCAGCAGCGGCTGGTGGCGCTGGCGATGGAGCTCGGCCGGGCCAAGGCGAAGCTCGCCGACGACGTCGACGCCGCCGCCGACCTGGTCGACCGGGCGCACGTCGAGGCCAAGGCGGCGCTGACCGAGCTGCGCGACCTGGTGCGCGGCGTGCACCCGCCGGTGCTCACCGACCGGGGGCTGGACGCGGCGCTGTCCGGGCTGGCCGCCCGCTGCCCGGTGCCGGTCGCGGTGCAGGTCGAGGTGCCGGTCCGGCCCCGCGCGGCCGTCGAGGCGGTCGCCTACTTCGTCGTGGCCGAGGCGCTGACGAACGTCGCCAAGCACTCGCGGGCCAGCAGCGCGAAGGTCGTGGTCGAGGGCTATGGCTACCCGGGCACCTTGACCGTCATGATCAGCGACGACGGGGTCGGCGGCGCGGACGCGCACGGGTCGGGGCTAGCCGGCCTCGCCGACCGGGTCGCCGGCGTGGACGGGCGGCTGACGGTGGAGTCCCCGTCCGGCGGCCCGACGATCATCGCGGCGGTGCTGCCATGCGCGTAAGCGGGGCCGGGCCCGGGCAGCTCCTGCGGATAGCCATCGCCGAGGATTCAGTGCTGCTGCGCGAGGGCCTGATCCGGCTGCTGGCCGACGAGGGGCACGACATCGTCGCGACCAGCGGGGACGCCGAGGGCTTCCTGCGCGCCGTCGCTGACACCCAGCCGGACGTCTGCGTCGTCGACGTGCGGATGCCGCCCACCTTCACCGACGAGGGGCTGCGGGCCGCGCTGGTGGTCCGGGACCGCTGGCCGGATATCGGGGTGCTCGTGCTGTCGCAGTGGGTGGAGGAGCGGTATGCCACCGAGCTCATCGCCGGCCGCCCGCACGGCGTCGGCTACCTGCTCAAGGACCGGGTCGCCGACGTGGCGGACTTCCTGGACGCGCTGCGCCGGGTCGCCACCGGCGGCAGCGCCCTCGATCCCGAGGTGGTCGCCCAGCTGCTCGCGCGCAGCCGGCACCCGCTCGGCGGCCTGACGCCGCGCGAGCGGGACGTCCTGTCGCTCATGGCCGAGGGCCGCTCCAACTCCGCCATCGCGCAGTCGCTGGTCGTCGGGGGCGGCGCGGTCGAAAAGCACATCAACAACATCTTCATGAAGCTCGGCCTCGCGCCGGGGGACCAAGACCACCGCCGGGTCCTCGCCGTCCTCCGCTACCTGAACGGAGCACCCTCGTGACCACCCTCTCCGCCTCACCGCCAGCTGCCCCGGCGGACGGGGCAGCCGACGCCCTGCCGCTGACGCTCGGCCGCCGCCTGACCCTCGCCTTCGGCGTGCCGGTCATGGTCGGGACGATCCTCCTGGTCGGCTTCAACCTCGTCGGCAACGTGGGCCGGGCCAGCTTCCCGGTCAGCCACCGGCTGCCGTTGAGCGACGGGCACTTCACGATGAACGTCGGCGGCGGTGACGTGGGCCTGCGGGGTGCCCCCGGGGACCTCGGCACCGCCCGGCTAACCGGCACCGTCAACTACAGCCTCGTCCGCCCGAAGATCTTCTGGAACGACGGCGCCGGGACGGCCGGGGTCCGGCTGGGCTGCCCCTTCTGGTCAATGACCAACTGCGAGCTCAACGCCCATGTCGACCTGCCCGTCGCCGCGGTGGTCAACGCGTCGACCGCCGGCGGGAACGTGACGGCGACCGGCCTGTCCGGGGCCGTTACCTTGCGCACCGGCGGCGGCGACGTGAACGTCAGCGACCTGTCCGGCCCCGTCTCGGTGACCACGTCCGGCGGGAACGTGTCCGTCGACCGGGTCTCCGGGGCCACCAGCGTGCGCACCGGCGGCGGGGACATCACCGGCACGGGCATCACCGCCCGCGACGTGACGGCGGTAACCAGCGGCGGTAACGTCGGGCTGACCCTCACCGTCGTGCCGGCCAACCTGGCCGTCCAAACCGGCGGCGGCGACGTCACGATCATCGTCCCGCGCCTGCCGGGCGGCGTCGGATACGACCTCACCGCGACCACTGGCGGCGGCGACGTCAACCGGGACGTGGTCATCGACCAGTCGTCCCCGTACAAGATCACCGCGGCCACCAGCGGCGGCAACATCACCGTCGAGTACCCGGCCTCCTGAGCCGCGCGCGGGCGGGGCCGGCTGACCGTGTTCAAACAATGGCGAAGGCGTCCTCGAGGATGTCCAGGCCCTCCTCCAGGAGCGGCTCCCCGATGACCAGCGGGGGCAAGAAGCGCAGCACGTTGCCGAAGGTCCCGCAGGTCAGCACGACCAGGCCGGCCTGGTGGCAGGCCGCCGCGACGCCGGCGGTGGCCGCCGGGTCCGGCTCCAGCGTGCCCGGCTTGGTCAGCTCGATCGCGATCATCGCGCCCCGCCCGCGCACGTCGGCGATCGCCGGGTAGGCCGAGGCGAGCTTGCGCAGCCGGGGAAGCATGACGTCGCCGATCCGGCGCGCCTTGCCGGGCAGGTCCTCGGCCTGCATGGTCTCGATCGCGCCAAGAGCGGCGGCGCAGGCGACCGGGTTGCCGCCGTAGGTGCCGCCGAGGCCGCCGGGGTGCACCGCGTCCATGATCTCGGCGCGCCCGGTCACCGCGGCCAGCGGCAGCCCGCCGGCGATGCCCTTGGCCGTGGTGACCAGGTCGGGGACGACGCCGTCGTGCTCGCAGGCGAACCAGTCGCCGGTCCGGCAAAAGCCCGACTGGATCTCGTCGGCGATGAACACGATCCCGTGCTCGGCGCAGAACTCCGACAGGCCGCGCAGGAACCCCTCCGGCGGGACGATGAAGCCGCCCTCGCCCTGGATCGGCTCGATGATCACCGCGGCGACGTTCTCCTCGCCGACCTGCGCGTGGATCAGGCTCTTGACCAGCTTCAGCGCCTCGGCGCGGCAGGCCTCGGGGCCATCCGGCCAGCGCAGCGGGTAGGCCATCGGCACCCGGTAGACCTCCCCGGCGAACGGGCCGAACCCTTGCTTGTACGGCATGTTCTTGGCGGTCAGGGCCATCGTGAGGTTGGTCCGGCCGTGATAGGCGTGGTCGAAGGCGACGACCGCCTGGCGGCCGGTGGCGTGCCGCGCGATCTTGACGGCGTTCTCGACCGCCTCGGCGCCCGAGTTGAACAGCGCGGACCGCTTGTCGTGGGTGCCCGGGGTCCTGCGGTTCAGCTCCTCGCAAACCTCCACGTACCCCTCGTAGGGGGTGACCATGAAGCACGTGTGGGTGAACTGCGCGACCTGCGCCCGGACCCGCTCGGCGACGCGCGCCGCCGCGTTCCCGACCGACGTGACCGCGATCCCGGAGCCGAAGTCGATCAGCGAGTTACCGTCCGCGTCGAGGAGGACGCCGCCGCCGGCCGCGGTGACGAACACCGGCAGCGTCGTCGACACGCCCCGGGCCACCGTCGCGTTCCGCCGGGCCATCATCGCGCGCGAGGCGGGGCCGGGGATCTGCGTGACAAGATTGCGGCGCTGCGGGAGTTGTGGCCCGCCAGCGGGAACATCGATCATGATCGGACGATAACATCCGGTCATGCCTGACCAGAATGCTGGAGCATCCAGACTGTTCGGGGGGGTCTTCAACCGAGGCGGCGCCGGCACCGGTGACGCCGCGTGGCTGCAAGCGCTGCTAGACGTGGAGGCGGCCCTGGCCCGCGCGGTGGAGCGGGCCGGGCGGGCGCCGTCCGGGTCCGGGGAGGCGGTCACCAAGGCGGCGGCCGCCCGGGATTTCTCGCCGGCCGAGGCCGCCGAGGTCGCCCGGTCCGCCGAGCTGACCGGGAACCCGGTCCCCGGCCTGGCCCGGGTGCTCACCCGGCGCGTCCCGGCGTCCGCGGCGCCGGCCGTGCACCAGGGCGCGACCAGCCAGGACATCATGGACACGGCGGCGATGCTGCTGGCCCGCCAGGCGGCCGACGCCGTGCTGGCCGACGTGTCGGCCGCGGCGGACGCCGCCGCCCGGCTCGCGGCCGCGCACCGCGGCACCCTCATGATCGGCCGGACGCTGCTGCAGCAGGCCGTCCCGGTGACGTTCGGACTGGTGGCCGCGGGATGGCTGGCCGGCCTGGATGAGGCGCGGGCCGGCCTGGAAGCCGTGCGCGCCACCCGGCTGGCGGTGCAGTTCGGCGGGGCCGCCGGAACGCTGGCCTCGCTGGGCGCCGATGGCCCGCGGGTGGTGTCCTTGCTGGCTGAAGAGCTCGGGCTGGCGGCCCCGGTGTTGCCGTGGCACACCCAGCGGCTGCGGGTCATCGACGTCGCCGCCGCGATGGCGCGGGTCACCGCCGCGCTCGGCAAGATCGCCAGGGACGTCACGCTGCTGGCCCAGACCGAGGTCGGCGAGGTGTCGGAGGGTGCGGGGGGCTTCGGGGGGACGGGCAGTCCCGCCAATCGGGGGGGCGGAGCACTCACCGGGGGGTCGTCCCCCAGGGGAGATTCAGCGCCCCGGCGCGGCGGCTCCTCGGCGATGCCGAACAAGAGCAACCCGGTCGCCGCGATAGCCATCCTCGGCTGCGCCCGGCAGGTGCCGGGGCTGCTGGCGACGCTCGTGGCCTGCGCCGAGCAGGAGCACCAGCGCGCGGCGGGGGCCTGGCACGCGGAATGGCAGCCGTTCAGCGACGTCCTGCGACTGGCCGGGTCAGCCGCCGCGTGGGGCGTTGACCTGCTGGCCGGCTTGCGGGTCGACTCGTCGCGGATGGCGGCCAACCTCGGCGCCTCCGGCGGGCTGCCGCTCGCCGAGCAGGTAACCGGGCTGCTGGCGGGTGCGCTTGGCCGCCCGCGGGCGCACGACCTGGTAGCGGGCGCCGCCGCCCGCGCGGTCAGCTCCGGGCTGCCGCTGCGCGACGTGCTGCTGACGGCGCTGGAAAGCGCGGGCGCGGACGTCGCCGGGATCACCGCGGACCAGGTCGAGGCGGCGCTGAACCCGGCGGGCTACCTGGGCGCGTCCGGCGCGTTCATCGACGCGGCGCTGCGCGCCCACGCCCGGGATGCCCTCGGCTAACGGCAAGAATGCGCATCGCCTCCGTTGCGGAGCCGGTGAATGCGCGGACGGCGCGCGCCCGGGCGAGGCGAGCGCGCCCGTGACCCACTCAGACCAGGGAGCAGCACATGGATGACAGCGAGCGCACCGAGCAGGGGATGCGGGTCCGCCGGGCGGTCCTCGGCGACGCGCACGTCGACCGGGCGGTCGCCGGGACGACCGAGTTCACCGCGCCGTTCCAGGACTTCATCACCCGCTACGCGTGGGGCGAGATCTGGTCTCGCCCCGGCCTGACCCCCGCCGAGCGCAGCATCGTCACGCTCACGGTGCTGGCCGCGCTGCAGCACGAGGACGAGCTCGCGATGCACGTGCGGGCGGCGCTGCGCAACGGGCTCACCGAGGCGCAGATCCAGGAGGTGCTGCTTCAGGTCGGCCTGTACGCCGGGGTCCCGGTCGCCAACCGCGCCTTCGCCATCGCCAACCGGGCCCTGGAAGCCGAGCGCGCCCAGCCCAACGAGGCGCGTTTATATCGTGACATTTAGTGATAGACCGTTAGGGAATATATAAGGCATTGTCCTTGGCGATAGCCGTCCGACCTGCATGTTTGGGGCGGGCCACCAGCGAGCGTCCGTTCTGCGAACGCCTGTACTCTAGGCGGCGGCAAAAAGGTATCGTTGAGTAAACACCAGGACAGGAGCGACATGGCGGAGATCGTCTCGCTCGCGCAGGCCGTCGCCGACGCGGTGCACGACGGCGACACGGTCGCGATGGAGGGGTTCACCCACCTGATCCCGTTCGCGGCGGGCCATGAGGTGATCAGGCAGCGCAGGCGTGACCTGACGCTGATCCGGATGACGCCGGACGTCATCTACGACCAGCTGATCGGCGCCGGGTGCGCCCGGAAGCTGGTCTTCTCCTGGGGCGGCAACCCGGGAGTCGGCTCGCTGCACCGCTTCCGCGACGCCATCGAGCACGGCTGGCCGCGGCCGCTGGAGATCGAGGAGCACAGCCACGCCGGGATGGCCAACCGGTACGTGGCCGGCGCGTCCGGCCTGCCGTTCGCGGTCCTGCGCGGCTACGCCGGCACCGGGCTGGCCGAGGTGACCGACACGATCAAGCCGATCACCTGCCCGTTCACCGGCGAGACCCTGATGGCCGTGCAGGCGCTGAACCCAGACGTCGCGATCATCCACGCCCAGCAGGCGGACCGGCACGGCAACGTGCAGCTGTGGGGCCTGGCCGGCGTCCAGAAGGAGGCCGTGCTCGCCTCCCGGCGGGCGATCGTCACCGTCGAGGAGATCGTGGACGAGCTCCAGCCGCGGCCGACCGCCGTCGTCCTGCCCGGCTGGGCCGTCAGCTACGTGGCCCGCGTCCCCAACGGCGCCCACCCCTCCTACACGTCCGGCTACACCGAGCGGGACAACGAGTACTACCAGGCCTGGGACCCGATCGCGCGCGACCGCGAGACGTTCAGCGGCTGGCTGGCAGACCACATCTACGGCGAGACGGCGGTACACCGGTGAGCGACGGCTACACCTCTGACGAGATGATGACCGTCGCGGCGGCCCGCGCCCTCACCGACGGCACCTCCTGCTTCGTCGGGATCGGCCTGCCGAGCGCGGCGTCCAACCTCGCCCGGGCCACTCACGCGCCCAACCTGGTGCTCATCTACGAGTCGGGCACCATCGGGGCCAAGCCGGACCGGCTGCCGCTGTCGATTGGCGACGGCATCCTCGCCGAGACCGCCGACGCGGTCATCACCGTCCCGGAGATCTTCAACTACTGGCTCCAGCCGGGCCGCATCGACGTCGGCTTCCTGGGGGCGGCCCAGATCGACAAGTTCGGCAACATCAACACCACGATCGTCGGCGGCGACTACGCCCACCCGAAGGTCCGGCTGCCCGGCGCCGGCGGCGCGCCCGAGATCGCGGCCTCCAGCAAGGAGGTCATCGTCATCGTCCGGCAGACCAGGCGCGCCTTCGTCGAGCGGGTGGAGTTCATTACCAGCGTCGGGTTTGGTGACGGCCCCGGCACCCGCGAGAAGCTCGGGCTGCGCGGCAAGGGCCCGCGGCAGATCATCACCGACCTCGGCATCCTCACCCCGGACCCGCGGACTTGCGAGTTCACCATGACCGCGCTTTTCGAAGGCGTCAGCCGCGACACCGTCAGGGAGCGGACCGGCTGGGACATCCAGTTCGCCGCCGCGCCGGAGATCATCGCGCCGCCAACCAGCCACGAGCTGACCGCCCTGCGCACGTTCAAGGCCAGCGAAAAGGCCAGCGAGTAAGAGCCAGCGGACAACGCTGAAAAAGGAGCGTTCCTCATGACAGTGTCGCAGCACCGGCTGGTGATCCGGCACGCCCCCGGCGAGCTGATCCTGCCGACGTACGCTAAGCCGGAGCCGGGCAACCACCCGCCGCTTGACTTCCCGCCCTACAAGTCGACCGGGCTGCGGCATCCGACCAAGGCCCTGGTGCTCTTGCCGCACCGGCTGACGGAGGTGACCGGCCCGCTGCTGGGCGATGACCTCATCACGATGCAGGACGCCGACCTGACCACGGGGCACGCCGGCGAGCCGCAGGGCCAGCGGATCATCGTCTTCGGCCAGGTGCGCGACTCCGGCGGCAAGCCGGTGCCGGACACCCTCGTCGAGATCTGGCAGACCAACGCGGCCGGCCGGTACCGCCACTCCCGCGAGCACCACCCCGCCCCGCTGGACCCGAACTTCGACGGCGTCGGCCGGGCCATCACCGACCAGGGCGGCCGGTACCGGTTCATCACGATCCAGCCCGGCTCCTACCCGTGGGGCAACCACTACAACGCCTGGCGGCCAGCCCACATCCACTTCTCGCTGTTCGGCCGGGCGTTCACGCAGCGGCTGGTCACCCAGATGTACTTCCCCGGCGACCCGTTGCTGCCGCTGGACCCGATCTACAACTCGGTGCCGGATGAGAAGGCCCGGCAGCGGATGATCGCGGCGTTCTCGATCGAGGACACCCAGCCGGAGTGGGCGCTGGCCTACCGGTTCGACATCGTCCTGCGCGGCCGCGAGGCGTCCATCTTCGAAGACGAAGGGCACGGTCACTAGACATGGGCGAGCTTCTCACTCCCTCGCAGACCGTCGGGCCGTACTTCTCGATGCGGCTGCCCTGGGACCAGGGACCGTACGTGGTGCCCGCCGGCACCCCGGGCGCGATCACGATCATCGGCCGGCTGCTCGACGGGGCGGGCGACCCGATCCCGGACGGGCTGATCGAGACGTGGCAGGCCTCCCCGGAGGGCCGGTTCGCGCACCCCGACGACCCGCGCGGCCCGGTGCCGGACGGGGACAAGGCGTTCCGCGGGTTCGGCCGGGTCCCCACGGGCCATGACGGCTCGTTCAAGATCGTCACGCTCAAGCCGGGCGCGCTCCCGGCCGGCGACGGCCAGGTCGAGGCGCCGCACATCGACGTGTCGGTGTTCTCCCGCGGCATGCTCGACCGGTCAGTGACCCGCATCTACTTCCCGGACGAGCCCGAGGCCAACGCGGCCGACCCCGTGCTGGCGCAGGTCCCCGACGAGCGCCTCGTGACGCTGATCGCGGTGCCGGCCGGCGATGCCCTGCTCCGGTTTGACATCCACATGCAGGGCCCCGCCGAGACGGTCTTTTTCGACCTTTAGATAGCGTCTCGGGCATGCCTGATGTGAAGCTCGCGGTCACCATCGACGGGGCGGAGCATGCGCCCGGCGCTCCCGTCCTCGTGCTCGCCAACCCGATCGGCACCACGACGGGGATCTGGCGGCATCAGGTCCCCGTGCTGTCGCGGTATTTCCGGGTTATCCGGTTCGAGCACCGGGGACACGGCGTCCCCGGTGCGCAGTCACCGGCCCCGGGCGGCCCCTACAGCATGGCCGAGCTCGGCGCCGACGTCCTGGGCCTGCTGTCGGCCCTCGGGGTCGAGCGAGCCGCGTTCGCCGGGGTGTCGCTGGGCGGCATGGTCGGCATCTGGCTGGCCGCGAACGCGCCCGAGCGGATCAGCTCGCTCGCGGTCATCTGCGCCGCCCTGGTGCCGCTGCCGTCGGCCCAGTCCTGGCGGGACCGGGCCGCGACCGTCCGCGGCGGCGGGATGGAGCCCATCGTGGACATGGTGGTACCGCGCTGGTTCACCCCGGCGTTCCTGGCGGCCTGCCCCGGTGAGGTGGCCGGGGTGGCCGGCATGCTGCGGGGGACGAGCCCCGCCGGGTACGCGGGGTGCGGCGACGCGATCGCCGCGATGGACCTGCGCCCGTTGCTGCCCGCCATCAAGGCGCCCACGCTCGTCATCTCCGGCGCCGAGGATCCCGCCGCGCCGCCGTCGCAAGGGGCGCTGACCGCGCAGGGGATCAAGGACTCGCGGCTGACGGTCATCCGGGGCGCGTCCCACTTCGCTCACTTCCAGGCTCCCGGCCCAGTGACCAACGCGCTGGTCACCCACTTCCAGGCAGCGAGGTAGCGCCCGTGCCCAGCCAGGACCTCTTTACCGGCT